>JARKQP010000740.1 GCA_029974875.1 Mobilitalea sp. | reverse complement strand
TCCTTTTGGCTTTCATAGCTGGACTTCGAATAGTTTGATAATATGTAGACCTTATAACCATTTCCTTTCAACCTCTTTACCAGCTCAGCAGCATAGTCATATTCCACAATCATTGAAGGAAGGTTATCATAAAAATCCCGTATTTCTTTTTCTACACTGGGTTCCCGTAAGCAGCTCAGCTCAATTAATTCCCTGCTTTCCTTTACGCCCCTGTCCCACTCCAGCCAAATATCGCTCTGGACTGTTGCATTGCTAATCTTCCTTAAGGTTTCCTCATCATAATTACAGCTGAGCAGATAATCCTTCCAGCCAAAATGTGCAAGTACATTGCCGATGTCAAATATGATTGTATTTATCATTCTATCATCCTCCTGATTCTTCTTTGGCAATTATATCATGGAAAACCTCCCTAGTACAGCGCCTTGCTCCAAAAAGCGCACTCCCGTCGGTCGGCGCCGGCAAAAAAAGTACCTGTCTCCAACGGATTCAGGTACTTAGGATTCCTATAGATTAGTTGTTAATTAACTTTGGCTTATTTGTCCAGCTCATCATCTTGCGAAGCTCAGTGCCGACCTTCTCAAGCTCATGCTGGGACTCGATTCTTCTCTTTGCGTTGAAATATGGGCAGCCAACCTGGTTCTCTATTAACCAGTTACGGGCAAAGGTGCCATCCTGGATCTCTGTAAGAACCTGCTTCATTACCTTTTTCGTCTCAGCTGTGATGATCCTGGAGCCGGTAACATAATCGCCATATTCAGCAGTATTGGAGATGGAATATCTCATTCCTGCAAAGCCGCTCTCATTGATTAAGTCAACGATTAATTTCATCTCATGGATACATTCAAAGTAAGCACTCTCAGGCTCATAACCAGCCTCTACAAGTGTTTCAAAGCCTGCCTTCATAAGGGCAGTTACACCGCCGCAAAGCACTGCCTGCTCACCAAATAAATCTGTCTCTGTTTCTTCCCTGAAGGTTGTCTGAAGAACACCTGCCCTTGCACCACCGATTGCCAGCGCATAGGCAAGACCCAAATCATGTGCCTTACCTGTTGCGTTCTGGTGTACTGCAATCAGTGCAGGAACACCACGGCCTTCCAGATACTGGCTTATTACTGTATGGCCAGGTCCCTTAGGAGCGATCATTAATACGTCAACATCTGCCGGAGGAATAATCTGCCCGAAGTGGATACTGAAGCCATGTGCAAACATTAATGCATTACCCGGTTCTAAGTTAGGCTCAATTGCTTCTTTATATAATTTCGCCTGCTTCTCATCATTAATAAGAATCATAATGATATCTGCCTTCT
>JARKQP010000880.1 GCA_029974875.1 Mobilitalea sp. | reverse complement strand
TCCTCCTTGATTTTAAAGTCAAAGGGCAGGATAAGAAGAAGCGGCAGCAGGGAGGACAAAGCGGTCAACAGGAATATGATCTGGTAGGAAATATTAAAGCTGGCTGCAAATCCTCCCAGAAACGGTCCGATAAAATTCGCTCCAATCATCATAGCCCCCCGGTACCAACCTGATTTATTCATTCCCATCTCATTCAGTTTATTAAAAAATGCGGCGTTTAGTGCAGTCATCCGAAAGGTGGTTCCAAAGCCCTGGGCAGCCATGGCGAAAATAATACCTGGAATAGTTGTGGAAAATGCAATTCCAATATAAGTAAATGCACTTAATACCACTCCCACTAAATAGAGTTTTTTGAAACCATAATAATCAACCAGAAATCCCGCCGGAATTACCATCAGCAGTATCCCTATGCCTGATATTCCCTTTATGATACCCTGTTCACTTGCTGAAGCCTGAAGCTCTGCTGCGAAGATAGGAAGAACAATTGTAGTTATACCAAAGCTTAAACCTGTCAGTATATTAGCTGCTGTAAAGAACAGCAGGGAAAACCTTGAATGCTTTTTACTATCCATTTTGTTTTACTCCTTACCAAGAATCTGTCATCGGATTGAATAAAGGCCGTTCCTTTTCATTCCAGGATCAATTCCTTCTGCACGAAGGATAATGACTGTCCATCCAGCTCGAGCAAATATCCGAATACATTGTCATTGCCAAGTACATAATAAAACTGATCCAATGTGAACCCATATTTTTTATAAATATGATGGGTTCTTTCAGTAACCTCCTGATGCCACTGTGTTACCGGAGATCTGTGGCCTTCAAAAGCGGAGCCGACACAAGGCTTCCATACGGACGGAATAGCTATTACACCGAGATCCGCAAGATATTCGATGCCCTCCAGGATCGATTCCTTCGGTTCGATTCCTGATACCAGAACCGATCTCACATTACCTTTTCCGAAAACCTCCACCTCATGCTTTAGGGCGGCGATCCAGTTTTGCCGCCCGCCGCATAATTCATCCTTCCCAGGGCAGACGGTCTTAAAATAATTCTCATCCCATCTTTCCAGATTGGTTGCAATGTGCTGATACCCCGCCTCCTTATACTTCTCAATGACACTAAGATCTGAAGGTGCACCGACGCAGGCCATTCCATGGATATCCTGGGCATCGATATCCGATTCTTCCTTAATTGCCTCGATTACATCGATATAATATTCTACCTCTCTTCTCTCCGGAACAAATCCGCCAGTCAGATTATAGCCTCTATATCCTTCCCTGTATGCAGCGCTGACTGCCTCCCCAATCTGCTTTGGATATTTCCATTCAATATGATCCAAATCACCAAATGTATTTTTAGTGGCGTTGATATTGCAGAACAGGCAATCCAACCCCTTTTCTTTTAAGGAGCATTCATTGCTATAGGTGATTGCTGCCCTACCTCTGGCTCCCGCCTGGACAATTCTGGATAAATCCTTCCCATCCGAGGTTTTCTGATTATAAAACTTTGGCTTACGCTCAAAGACAATCTCTTTTACGTCATTTTTATTTTCCGTCAGGAGATATTTCCCGTCTTTTTTTATGATCTCAAATTTAGAAGCCGGATTCCAATAGATCGGGCTAAGATAACCCGTATCCTTATAGCGGAACCCTCCTGGGATTTTGGAAGCAACATAGGTTTCCATATTCCAGTCAAAGCAAGAGCGGATTTGTTCCAGATAGGTATTTTCATAATCCAGGTCCTTGAATAAATTGGGATCGATATTCACCCCTTCATTACTCAAATCAACCAACTGATAAATTTCTTCTAATCTTTCTTCTCTGCTTAACGACATAACATACACTCCTTTATTTTTAAATTATATTTTGGTTCATCTCCATATTTATTGTAGTATTGGAT
>JARKQP010000739.1 GCA_029974875.1 Mobilitalea sp. | reverse complement strand
CTGGAGAAATATTCACAAATAACTACGCTGAATACGGAGATGAAAAACCTTGGCAATACATTGAAAGACCTGACTTCCAAGAGAGTATACCATACTGGTGCATCAATTCCGTCCGGAACAAAGCTGCTTCCGGCTAATTACTTCGTAAGGCCTGCAAATTATAATGATTCACTTGTAATAGGGTATTTTACCAATGCAGCGGGTCGTTCATATGTAATGCTTACAAATAAGGACTATGTAAATAGTAAGACGTTGAATTTCTATTTCAATCCGAAACCGGCAGCTTTGACTGAAATATCAAAGACTACCGGAGCAGAGGTCAGTGTTCCGGGATATACAGCAGGTAACGGGGTATTGAATATAACTCTTTTGCCCGGTGAAGGAAGACTGTTTGCAATGCCTGCAGGTTTTGAACCTAATGTAAACCTGGCCGCAAATGCCGGTGTAACGGCAACCAGTTCCTATGAAAGCACAAGAGACGGGTGGGGAGTAGAAAAAGCCAATGACGACCTGCGCAATTCCATAAACAGGGCGAACGGTTGGAGCAGCGGCAGCAATACCGGCATAAACCATACAGAATCCATAACCTTTGATTTGGGAGCTAACAAAACCGTTAGTGAGGTTGATATTTTCCCGCGCAATGATGCAGGAAACCTGGGTCAGGGATTCCCTATCGATTTTAAGATAAAAACCTCTACTGATGGAAACACCTGGTATGACCGGGTGGTGAAAACAGGGTATCCTCAGGTTGGCAATATAGGGCAATTTTTCTCCTTTGAACCGGTTACAGCAAGGTATGTAAGGATTGAGGGAACAAACCTGAGACGCATTACAACCGAGAGCGGGCAGCCTTACCGCATGCAGCTGGCTGAGGTGGAGATTTACGGTTCTGCGGACCAGTCCATGGGCTCTGTAGTCACTGCCACCAGTACTGTTGAAAATTCGGATTGGGCACTTAATAAGGTAAAGGACAGGATAAGAAATTCAACCTGGGGTTATTTGGGATGGACCAGCAACAATAGTACCACGGTGAACCATACGGAATCAATCACCTTTGATATGCAGGCTAGCAAGACCATCAGCAGAGTTGACCTGTATCCCAGGAATGATGCCGGCAATGTGGGACACGGCTTCCCCATTGATTTTACAATAAAAGTTTCTACTGATAATGTAAACTGGACCACAGTTGTTACAAAAACAGGCTATGCACAGCCCGACCATCAGGCACAGAGCTTTACCTTTGCAACTGCTTCTGCAAGATATGTGAAGGTGGAGGGAACAAATCTCAGGAGAATTACAAACGAGGTCAATCAGCCCTACCGTATGCAGCTGGCTGAGGTAGAGATTTACTAATTAAAGCATCATAAAAAAGGAAGAGGCCTTAAGATAGCGCCTCTTCCTTTTTTATGATCCGCCGAACAGCCTGTCAAACACCATTGCGGCGGAGCCGACTATGGGAGCCTTATCTCCAAAAGCTGAGATTTCTATAGGGATATTTTTATACCTGCTGCAGAGGGTCTTATCTTCAAAATAAGCTTCAAGCCTTCCGGTTATAAGGCCGCCTGCAAGAGCTATTTCATGCCCAAGGTAAATTGTATGCGGATCGAATATGTTTGAAAGTGATACAAGACCTATCGATATATACAGGCAAAGCCTGTCTATCAAATTGAGGGCCAGATTGTCACCAAGGCCCGCTTCCCTGACAATGTCCGCCCATTCAATAACCTCCGGCCTCCCAAGGGTGGAGTCCATACCTAAGGTGATGGAATTCTTCGCCTGCAAAACTATTTCCGGTATGCTTGCATAAAGCTCCAGGCAGCCTGTGTTGCCGCAGGCACATTTTGGACCCTCAAAATTTATGGTGGTATGCCCGATCTCTCCACTAAAGCCCATATCGCCTTCAAAAAGTGAATTATTAGTGATTATTCCCGCTCCAATCCCGTTTGTCACTCCTATATAAACAAAATTGCTTATGTTTTTGCCTTTGCCGTATAGCTTTTCGGCCAGAGCGGATGCGTTCATGTCGTTATCTAAATATACGCTGTATCCAAATTCCTCTTCCAGTATTTGTTTTATGGGTATGCTTTTTAACTTGTGGAAATTCGGAGGCTCAAGTATTACTCCGTTCCTGATATCCAGAGGGCCTATGGAAGCCACTCCGATACCGGCAATCTTTTTGCCCCAGGCTGTTTCCGATTTTAGCACCGAA
>JARKQP010000725.1 GCA_029974875.1 Mobilitalea sp. | reverse complement strand
CAGACAGGCTTGGCTCTTTTTCTGATTATGCTTCCGGCTACCAGGGAAATAGGTATCAAATTAGGGGTTATACAGCTCATTGTCACTGTGAATGTGCAGATTTTGAAACGTTTATTTTCCAGAGTCAGACCTTATGCGGCTCTGGAAAATATAAAGCACTTAAAGACCGAAAGGGATCAATCCTTTCCTTCGGGGCACACCGCTGCTGCATTTTCCACTGCTTTAACAATGAGTGCCTTAATGCCCCTAGTATCTTCAGTAGGATTCGGGTTAGCCATCCTTATAGGGTATTCCCGTATATATATTGGAGTCCATTACCCCTCCGATGTCATTGTAGGAGGCTTAATCGGGCTGGGTACGACGGCTATCCTGTTACCGTAGAAACTTAAAATTTCTTATTTAATTGAGAAATATAAAAAGAACCCATTGGATTGGTATCAAAATATCCAATGAGTTCTTTTTTTTCACTTAGGTGCCGGGCCTATGCTCCTTAGAGTCTTATTATAAAGAATACCGATACCCAATACTCCCATTATGACTCCTGTAAGGATTAGCAGCAGTTCTATCTTTATTATTTCTGCCAGGGGACCAAAAATCAGCATCCCCAAAGGCATTGTTACGGAACTCACAATCTGGACCAATCCGAATACCCTTCCCTGCATATCCTGTTCTATCTGTTCCTGAAGCACCACTGTGCTTGATGAACTGAAGAAGGGCATAAATAAGCCTGTTATAAACATGATAATCAGGTAAATGATGAAAATGCTTGAAAGTCCCAGTGCAGCTGTCAAAACGCCAAAAGCGGCACAGGAAAGTGCCAGTGTATGGCTGCGGTTTTTGAAGCCTCCCCATGCTGCGATAATCACCCCGCCCAGCATTGAGCCGGCGAAGAAAAGCATCTCATTTAGGGTAAGCCTCCATACCTCCTCACCAAAGGTACGGGCTATCATTAACGGAGTGAGGAAGGCAGCGGGGGTGACAAAGAAGAAAAAGAAGGAATAGAACACCATAAGGGTCTTGATAAAACGGTGCTTCAGTATATAATTCACTCCTTCTTTCAGGTCGTCCAAGTAACCGGTGTCCTGCTTCTCGGCAGCTTTTTTATGCAGGGAGACCTTCAGGGTCAGCATTAAAAAGACGGCGATAATGGCTGTGACAATGTCCACAAAGAAAGTGGCTTCCAAAGTGGCAACCGACAGCAATGCTCCGCTTACTGCGGGTGATATGAGCATCGTAAGGGAAAAAATACTGCCATGTATACCGTTAAATTTTATAAGGTTTTCCTGGGGGACGATCTGAGGTATCAACGCGTTTACGGCAGGAGTCTGTATTCCTGCACCCACCGAACGTATGCCGGAAATCACAAACAATAACCACAGCTCTTTATATCCCAGCAGGAATAGTATTGCCAAAATTAGCGTGGAGAAAGCTATCATTATATCTGCCAGGATTATGAGCAGCTTCCGGTTATATCTGTCGGCCCAGACACCTGCAAACATGGATATCAATATTTGAGGCAAAAAGCCGGAAATAGCGGATAGGGTCATCATGGGCCCGGATTTGGTGGTAAGGGTTATGTACCACATGATAGCGTACTGCACTATGGATGAACCAAACAGGGATATTGCCTGCCCTGAAAGGAACAGTACCGCCTTCTTCTTCCAGTGGGCATATTCGGTATTGATTTGAGA
>JARKQP010000719.1 GCA_029974875.1 Mobilitalea sp. | reverse complement strand
TTATGTTCGATTACTACTACCGTATTTCCTGCATCGGAAAAGCGTTTCATAATTTCAATTAATTTATGCACATCCGCAAAATGTAGCCCCGTCGTCGGTTCATCCAGGATGTTAATTGTCTTGCCGGTGCTCCGTTTGCTTAATTCCGTTGCCAGCTTGATCCGCTGTGCCTCGCCACCGGAGAGGGAGGTTGAGGGATGTCCCAGCCTGAGATAGGACAGGCCTACATCGTTTAAGGTCTCTATCTTCCTCTTAATGGAGGGGACATTCTCAAAGAATTTTACCGCTTCTTCTATGGTCATATCCAGAACATCATAAATGTTCTTCCCTTTATATCGGACTTCCAGGGTCTCACGGTTATACCGCTTGCCCCCGCACACTTCACAGGGTACATAGATATCCGGCAGGAAATTCATCTCAATCTTCAGGATACCGTCACCGCTGCAGGCTTCGCAGCGTCCTCCCTTTACGTTAAAGCTGAAGCGCCCCTTCCCATAGCCTCTCATCTTGGCATCCTGGGTCGATGCAAATAAATCCCTGATCTGGTCAAATACGCCTGTATAGGTAGCCGGATTTGATCTCGGAGTTCTGCCGATAGGGGACTGGTCAATATTAATTACCTTGTCCAGCTGATCAATTCCAATCATATCTGCATGCTTGCCGGGAATTTCACGTGCACGGTTTAAATCCCTTGCCAGCCTCTTATATAAAATCTCAGTAACCAGGGAGCTCTTGCCGGAGCCTGATACACCTGTTACACAGGTCATGATACCCAAGGGAATATCCACGTCCACATTCTTTAGGTTGTTCTCATTGGCACCACGGATGGATAGATAACCCGTGGGCTGACGCCTCTCCCCCGGAACCGGGATCTTAATCCTCCCGCTCAGGTATGCTCCGGTAATGGACGCCTTTACCTTCATGATCTGCTTTGCCGTGCCCTGGGCTACTACTTTTCCGCCATGCTCGCCGGCTCCGGGCCCGATATCAACGATATAGTCTGCGGCGAACATGGTGTCCTCATCATGCTCCACCACAATCAGGGTATTCCCCAGATCCTTAAGGTTCTTCAATGTCTTTAGGAGCTTATCATTATCTCTCTGGTGGAGACCGATGCTCGGCTCATCCAGGATATAAGCTACCCCCACCAAACCGGAACCGATCTGTGTCGCCAGCCTGATTCTCTGGGATTCACCACCGGATAAGCTGCCGGTAGCCCTCGCCAGGGTCAGGTAATCCAGTCCCACGTCCATCAAAAAATTAATTCTCGCTTTAATTTCCTTCAATACAAGCTCGCCGATCTTAAGCTGCATGGAGGTGAGCTGAAGCTCATTCATAAATTTCCCCAGGTCACGGATGGAATAATCCGTTACCTCAGAAATATTTTTATCACCGACAGTAACCGCCAGGGATTCCTTTTTCAATCGCCGCCCGCCGCATTCCTTGCAGGGGGTCGTTCTCATGAAGGTCTCATATTCCTGCTTGATTGTCTCGGAAGATGTTTCACGGTAACGTCTCTCAATATTCCGGATCAGTCCTTCAAAAGCAACATCATAGACACCAACGCCCCGCTGTCCCCGGTAATGTACTTTTACGGACTTCCCGTCCGTTCCGTGGATAAATATGTGCTTTGCTTCCTCTGACAGCTGGTTATAGGGCGTATTTAAATCAAATTTATACTCCTTCGCAAGAGCCTCCATAATACATCTGCTATAGCTTCCCTTGTCAACAACAGACTGCCAGCCGGGAGCCGCAACTGCACCGCCGATGATGCTTTTACTTTTGTCAGGTACCAGCAGTTCTTCATCAAACTCCATCTTAATTCCTATCCCGTGGCATTCCGGGCAGGCACCAAAGGGATTATTAAAGGAGAATATCCTTGGCTCTATCTCGTCAATGCTGATCCCACAGTCGGGGCAGGCAAAATTCTGGCTAAAGGTCAGTTGCTCCCCTTCAATCACATCAACATAAAGCAGTCCTTCTGCTAATTTAAGTACACTTTCAATGGAATCGGAAAGCCTTTTTTCGATCCCCTCTTTCACTACTAGACGGTCAACAATGATTTCAATATTATGCTTGTTGTTTTTCTCCAGCTTGATCTCCTCGCCAAGGTCATAGAGGCTGCCGTCAACCCTTACCCTGACATAGCCGCTGCGCTTCGCCTGCTCGAACAGCTTTACATGCTCTCCCTTACGTCCCTTGACTACCGGCGCAAGCAGCTGTATCCTTGTGCCCTGGGGCAGGGACATAATCTCATCCACCATCTGGTCGACGGTCTGCTTACGGATCTCCTTTCCGCACTCAGGGCAATGGGGGATACCGATCCTTGCGTATAACAAACGGAAATAATCGTAGATCTCCGTTACCGTCCCTACAGTAGAGCGGGGATTCCGGTTCGTCGATTTCTGGTCAATGGAAATAGCCGGGGGCAGTCCTTCAATACTCTCCACATTCGGCTTCTCCATCTGACCAAGGAACTGTCTTGCATAGGAGGATAAGGATTCCATGTATCTTCTCTGCCCCTCCGCATAAATCGTATCAAAGGCCAGGGAGGATTTTCCTGAACCGCTGAGACCCGTCAGCACCACAAACTGGTCCCTTGGGATATCCAGCTCGATATCCTTTAAATTATTTTCCTTTGCGCCTCTGATTCTTATATAATTCTTTCTTTCTGCCATATTTCCACCTATCCTATGTGACTGTAAATCACAATATATTTATCTGACTTTTGTCTTATCCTTACCCTTTACTGATCTCCAGCAGCTGCTTTTTCAGCTCTACCATCTTATCCCTGAGTATGGCCGCCTGTTCAAAGTTCAGCTCAGCTGCAGCCGTATGCATCTGCTGGGTCACTGTTTTAAGCAGCGCTTCCAGCTCCCCGCGGGACATGGATTCCATATCCTTCTCCATATCCTTGATGGTTCCTTCTGCTCTCTTGGAGATGCTGATTAAATCCCTTACCTTCTTTTTTATGGTGGTAGGTGTGATTCCATGGGCTTCATTATACGCCTGCTGGATCAGCCTTCTCCGGTTTGTCTCGGAAATGGCCTTCCTCATGGAATCCGTTTCATGATCCGCATACATGACAACACGGCCCTCCGCATTACGCGCAGCACGGCCAATGGTCTGGATCAGTGAGGTCTCGGAACGCAGGAAGCCTTCCTTATCCGCATCCAGGATGGCCACCAGACCCACCTCTGGAATATCCAGCCCCTCCCGGAGCAGGTTGATTCCTACCAGTACATCAAACAAATCCATCCGCATGTCACGGATGATCTCAGAACGCTCCAGGGTATCAATGTCGGAATGAAGATATTTTACCCTTATACCGACCTCCCTCAGATAATTCGTCAGATCCTCCGCCATGCGCTTTGTAAGCGTCGTAACGAGAATCTTATGTTTCTTATCCACTTCCCTGCGGATCTCTCCGAGCAGGTCATCCACCTGACCCGCTACAGGGCGTACCGAAACCTCCGGATCCAGCAATCCGGTAGGACGTATTACCTGCTCCGTACGAAGCAGCTCGTGCTCACGCTCGTATACGGAGGGAGTTGCAGATACGAATAGGATCTGGCTGATCTTGCTCTCAAATTCCTGAAAATTAAGTGGCCGGTTATCCAGCGCCGACGGCAGACGGAACCCAAAGTCCACCAAAGTAGTTTTACGTGACCTGTCCCCCGCGTACATTCCCCTGACCTGGGGCAATGTGATGTGGGACTCGTCCACGATAATCATAAAATCCTCCGGAAAATAATCCATCAGGGTATGGGGAGGACAGCCTGCCGGTAATCCCGTCAAATGCCTGGAATAATTCTCAATACCGGAACAAAAACCCGTCTCCCTTAGCATCTCTATATCAAAATTCGTCCGCTCAGATATCCTCTGTGCTTCCAAAAGCTTGTCCTCACTCTTAAAATAGCGGACCCGTTCCTCTAATTCCTCTTCGATATTCTTAATTGCCTCCTCCAGCTTATCCTTAGAAACAACATAATGGGAAGCAGGAAAAATTACAATGTGCTCAAGGCTGCTCTTTATCTCGCCTGTCAAGGTATCGATCTCCAATATCCTCTCTACCTCATCACCAAAGAATTCAACCCTCACCGCCAATTCGGCGGATGCCGCCGGGAATATCTCCACTACATCCCCTCGTACCCGGAAGGTTCCACGCTTAAAATCCATATCATTCCGGTCGTATTGGATCTCAATTAATTTCCTTAATACCTCATCCCGGTCCTTCATCATACCGGGTCTGAGTGACAGCGTCATATTCTGGTAATCAATGGGGCTACCCAAACCATAAATGCAGGAAACGCTGGCTACAATAATAACATCCTTTCTCTCTGCCAGGGATGCCGTAGCCGAATGCCTGAGCTTATCAATCTCATCGTTAATGGAGGAATCCTTCTCAATATAAGTATCCGTTGAAGGAACATAAGCCTCCGGCTGGTAATAGTCGTAATAGCTTACAAAATACTCAACCGCATTCTCCGGAAAAAACTCCTTAAACTCACCGTAAAGCTGGGCTGCAAGGGTCTTATTATGTGCAATAATCAGAGTTGGCTTCTGTATCTGCTGGATCACATTAGCCATTGTAAAGGTCTTGCCGGAACCGGTGACACCAAGCAAAGTCTGGCATTGGTTGCCGCTGTAAAACCCTTCCACTAAGGCTCTGATCGCTTCCGGCTGGTCGCCTGTAGGCTGGAACTCAGCCGATAATTTAAACTCCATACACAAATACCCTCCTTGCTGCTTGCTTTATTTGGAACGCTTGTTATTATACCATGTCCGCAGGCTCCCATGGTATGGCACTTTATGCCAGAGATGCGCACTCCGCTTCCGTTCCGGCGTTATGATATGGCACTTCGTGCCAAGGATGCGCACTCCACTTCCGTTCCGGCGTTATGGTATGGCACTTCGTGCCAAAGGATACGCACTCCGCTTCCGTTCCGGCGCTATGATATAATATCTGGCGATATTATATCATATGCAAAATCTAAAATCAACACAATATTCGAATGTTTGTTCTGATTATTTTCTATGCACTACAGCATATCCTACTGCCCTTTCCCCAACTCTACATGATATATTTCCGTGTAAGTTAATTTCCCATTGATACGCTCGGATTTCATCAGACTAAGCCTTGCCACCGTCATCCCTATGACCGGAAGGGTCTCCTCAAATTCCTTGAACCGGAAGGTTTCCTTTAGCTGGATCCTCCTCCCGAGGGTCATATGGGGAGTGTACTCCATATTATCAATATCGAAGAAGCCGGCCTCCTTTAACTCCTTTACCAACTCCTTCTGCATCCTCCACAGAGTCTCATTCCTTTCCACTCCAATCCAGTAAATATCTCCTTCACGCCGCTTGAATTTGCCAAGTCCCTTTAACTCCAGGAAGAAATTCTGCGCCTTCGATTTTCCCACCGCCCGGCGCATCGCCTCCTTCACTTCCTCCAACCGCTTTGTCTCTCCGATGAAATTTACCGTAAGATGCAGGTTCTCCTTCGCTGTAAAGGTCCCGCCTTTTGAATAGTTCTTTAGCCTTAGGACAGAATCATATAGTGAATTTTCCACCTCTTCATTAAATATGATTGCAGTAAATAACCTCATTTCCCAAACCTCCTGTCTCTACCCATCTTTCCATGCTTATGCCCATGCCCATCCTCACGGGCATTGCCTATCCCCATTATATATCAAGCCCTCCCCCGCAACAATATTGATATGTTTCTTCATCGCAGCCCTGGTCCCTCCCATTTCCCAGCGGAACATACCTCCAATAACCCGGTAAGGAATCACAATCCCTGGTGCAAAAGGTGCATAAACCAATAAACTCATTGTAATATCATGCGCAACCCGTTATAATAATATTAAGGAGCGAGATTCTATGAGCAAAAGTAAAAATTACAAATTATTACGCACAGTTGTTGTGACACTCTTAATTGTATTTGTACTCATTATGAATCAATATGGTTCCACAAGGGACAAAGAGGCCTCATCCACATCCCTTCCATCAGGGGTAATTGAGGTTCATTTTATCGATGTCGGCCAGGGTGATTCCATTTTGATCGAGACAAAAGACTCTGCAATGCTGATTGACGCCGGTGAAAACAGCAAAGGCGTTGACGTTGTAAATTATCTACAATTGCAGAATATCAAAAAGCTCGATTATCTCGTCGGAACTCATCCCCGCAGTGACCATATTGGAGGATTAGACGATGTATTAAATTCATTCCCGGTAGACAAAGTATTATTGCCGGACGTTGCAAATAATACATCCATCTTTGAGGAAGTGCTGGACACTTTAGATAAAAAGAATTTAAAAATCACGAAACCTGAAGCAGGAGACCAATACAGCTTCGGAGACGCGACCTTTACCATACTGTCTCCGGTTAACCCCTATGACAACATAAACGATAACAGCTTGGTGATCAAACTAAACTTCGGAAAAAATTCTTTTCTATTCACAGGCGATGCAGAAAAACCGGCTGAGAAGGATATGCTGGCGGGATCCTATGACCTGTCGGCTGATGTACTGAAGATCGGGCATCATGGCTCAGAATCCAGTACCAGCGCGGATTTCCTGGCCGCCGTAAATCCCACTTATGCCGTCATCTGCGTTGGGACGAACAACGATTACGGCCAACCAAAAGTGGAAACATTGCGAAGGATAAAAGAGCAGGGCGTCAAGCTCTACCGCACCGATATGCAGGGAACCATAGTGTTCACCTCAAATGGTAAAAACGTATCCGTGAATACAAAAGATTATGATATAACAGACGAAGATTTAGAAGACTGATGTTTGGAGGCTTTTCATGAAAAAACTGATCATTGACCGATTTGAGGGCAGTTATGCCATATGTGAACTTGAAGATAAGACCACTGTCAAAGTTCCTAAGTACAAACTACCTTTGGAAGCGAAAGAGGGGGATTGCCTGATACAGGGTTCGGATGGAATGTACCGCGAGGATTCCATTATCAAAAGAAAACGGGAAGACCGGATCCGTAAGAAAATGAACCGCCTATTTGCAGGTTAAGGAGATCACACAATGTACGAAACATTATCGATATACCCGGAAGATAAAACAGAATTCTACCAGCTATTACATAACCAGCTTAAATCCCTGTTAGAAAATGAAGCCTTTCTGATTCCGAATTTAAGCAACGCCTCAGCCTTGCTTGCCGGAGCACTGAAGGACATCAACTGGGCCGGCTTCTATCTAATCCGGAATGGGGAATTATTACTTGGCCCCTTCCAGGGCAAGCCCGCCTGCATCCATATCCCCATTGGCAAAGGCGTATGCGGCACAGCCGTTTCTGGGGACAAAACACAATTAGTACCGGATGTACATGAATTTCCGGGCCATATCGCCTGTGACAGTGCTTCCCGTTCTGAGATCGTAGTACCAATACACGCCGGGGGCAGGATTGTCGGTGTCCTTGATATCGACAGCCCAAGCTTAGGCCGTTTTGACCATGAGGATCAAAACGGCCTGGAAAAATTCGTGGAGCTATTGGCAGAGGGCACTGATTGGGACAGATAAGGCGTTGTTCTTATGTCATGCATCCTGTTTACCGGAATATGATTTCAGTTCCGATAATATCTTTTCCATCACTTCTTCCATGCCCAGCTTCTCAGCATCTACAATAATATGGGCATATTTTTCATAGAGGGGGCAGCGTTCCTCATAGAGGTTCTTTAACGTCTGCCCATCACGGAATACCACGCCTCTTTGCTTAATATTGCCCAGGCGGTTATTGATTGTCTTATAGCTGAGCTGTATATAGACCACGGTACCAATCTCCCTCAGGTGCTCCATTGCTTTCGCACCGTAAATCACGCTGCCGCCGGTAGCAATCACAGAATTCTCCACCGCGATTCCAGAATTTACCTGCTCTTCAATCCTGATCAGCCCTTCAAGCCCATCCCGTTCAATAATATCCTTTAGCAGGCATTTCTCCTGCTCCTGGATCAATAAATCTGAATCAATAAAGCGATATCCCAATACCTTCGCTAAAATCACTCCAACCGTACTCTTACCCGCACCGGGCATCCCAATTAATACGATATTCCTCATATGTACCTCCGCAATGCCCTTGAAGGGGCATCTATTCCTTTTATTTTATCATTTTTGGCAGAGCCTCTAACAGCTTACCATAATTATAATAGTTATATTCATTTGCCAAAAGCGTTCTCGCTTTGCTGGAATTACCCAGACAGCTGGCTCCATACCCGATTTCTAAGGTGATCGCGGCAAAATCAGGATTGGGGGCGCTGATCTTTAGCCTTGTCTGGTCCAAGTCCCTGACCTGCATCAGGATATATTCCTTCTTCCCATCAGTAAAAGCCGAGAAACCGTAGGCCGGTGAGAACCTTGCGCCAACAGCAAGGCCGATTGCATAATCCGTTAAGCTGGTGCCCTCTCCCCGCATCCCGTACATGGTTCCCTCATAAACCGGGGTATATTTTCTCTTCGTTATCCCTTGATTCAAAACCTTTATAACTCCCGTCCTCAAATCGCTGCTTTTCTGTGCCTGGGCTTTTGTCTGCCAGGTCTTTCCGGCATAAATGATGGAGCCCTGGTTGTGCATATCAATATAGATATCCGCCCGGTCAACAACAATATAATGGTAAAGCCATTTCATTAAGGCCTTTGTCTCATTCATGGATCCCGCATAGGTGCCGGGATAATTGGCATAGCCGGGCTTACCGGCTATAGACGGCCTTAAGCTGCTGCCCTTGATTACCTGTCCCCACTGAAGTCCGGGAAAATTACGGCCGCCGTCTGTTCCGTTCGGATATGCTTTCCAAAGAATTCCGCCCCGGGTCGTATATTTACCCGGTGTTTTTATTAAGGCTTCCCTTCCGTCCACATTGATGACCGGTACCGCCACATATTTATTCCTTTTCAGAAGCTCCCGGGTGCTCTTATCCGTCTGGGCTTTTTGCACCAGCTCCACCAATTGCTTCACCAGAAAGGTTCCTCCGCCAAATTCCCTGGCATGAACCTGTCCCGTCAGCATGATAACATTTTTATTATAATCGGAATCCATATCGATTTCAACTGCATATAAAGCCCTTCCCTCAGAAGAGGTTCCTATTTTATAAAGATAGACTCCCTCATACCTTGAAAGCTGCTTTAAAATCGTTGTATATGCCTTATAGTCCATGCTCTTGTTAACGTCTACCCGGATATTTACCGGCGCCTTGCCGTATTCCGTTGCATCTGACCACATATATTCCATGGCCTTCCTGTATTCCCCATAGGGCATACCACTTCCCCGGAGAGTCCCGATGCCCATCAGTCCCAGCTGCAGCACGGAACGTATCATTTTTTCCTGGCTGATTCCCGTTACGCTGTTATTTATGTAGTCATAGCCTGCCATTAAATTCAAGGTATTTGAACGATATGGCTCCGCTTCCGGTGCCGGTGTTACTGTCGGTTCTACCGTTGGCATAATTGTTGGGATGACGGTCGGTTCTGGTGCCGGAGTAATTGAAGCCTCCGGTACATCCGGTGATATGGTGGGCTGGGGCGAAACAGTGGGCTGTGGTACGTCTGTCGACTGTAGCATCCCCGTTAGCTGTGATATGTTTGCCAGCTGAGTGTGATCTATTGACTGTGGTATGTCTG
>JARKQP010000715.1 GCA_029974875.1 Mobilitalea sp. | reverse complement strand
GGATTGCTGGACAATGCCGTGTCCTATACAAAGGATAACGATACCATCATCCTGCGGGCTTACAGAAAGAAAAACCAGCTGTGCATTGAGGTGGAGGATCACGGTCCGGGAATAGAGGCAGCAAAAAGGGAGGACATTTTTGAAAGGTTCTATAAAGGTGATAAATCCAGAGGGGATAAGAGCCATTTTGGATTAGGCTTAAGTATTGCCAGGGAATTGGTACAGCTTCATGAAGGACGGATTAGCGCAAGGGATACGGAGGGCGGAGGTGTTACCTTTATGGTATGTCTTCCGGTCTGTCCGGGTTGATTGCAGGCATAATGGGTATTCATTGAGTGGGAGCTGCGAAAGCAGCTCCTTACTTTCTTAGAGAAATTTTAGAGATTTGCCTGATATAATATATCCATTAGTGAAGGAAAGGGCAATGGAGGAAAGGTTATGCGAAGAAAAATAACCGCCCTGGTACTGCTTTTTGCAGTAGCAATCACAAGCTTATCAGGGTGCAGCAATGAGAACGGGCAGGTAAACAAAGAGAAAAATGGAAAACAGGAGGAACAATCGGGCTCCGATGGTAAGTCACCTGAAATGGGAAGATTTATGGAAAGTAAAATCAGTCTTCCGGAATTAAAGGAGGGTGAACGGGTAGTAAAGATTATCCGGAATCAGGAGAATCAGATTGAAGTATATACACATTTAAAGAAGAAGTACCTGATGTACCGGCTGAAGGAGGATAAAATCTGGGAAAGCGGTGAAGCAGCCTGGTTAAATGACGGTAGATTAAGCGGAAATAATATAGAGCTCAACGACCTGTGTTTAGGAGAGGACGGCAATTATTATGCAGCATACATAGAGTATGATAAAGGGGACGGTTCCCATATCATCAAATCAAAGGACGGAAAGACAGCTGAAGAAATAAAAATTCCTTATTTGAAGGAAGGGGAGACATACAACGACTATACGATATATCCCAGGGTTCAGAAAATGGCTGTAACGGAAAACGGGAATCTGGTATTTGGCGATGACAGGGATTCTCTTCTGGTGTTTTCAAAAGAAGGAGAGAAGCTGGATAAGATACCGGTGGTATATTCGAGGTATACCGGTACTGCTTCCTTTGCTGCTTTTGGAAATGATGTCATAACGGTTTCACAGGATAAGAAGAGTATTATATTTTATAGTACCGCAACAAAAGAGACAGAAAAAACCGTACCCTGTGATGGAAGCCAGGATACAAAAGCTTTTGCGGTAAAAAAGGATGGCACGGTTTTTATGGGGGATGCAAAGGGAATTCACCGTCTGGCGAAGGAAGGAACCATGTGGGAGACAACGGTGGACGGAGCCCTTAATTCCATGAGTATGCCGTCACTCCATTTTGATGGATTGTTCGTTTCAGACGGAAACGAAGAGCAGTATTACGCTTTTTATATGGATAACGGCGGGGGATACAGGGTCATGCAGTATGTTTTTGATAAGAATGTATCAGCCGTACCGGTACATGAAATTACCGTATATTCCCTGCGGGAAAGCAACACCATAAGGCAGGCTGTTTCACTTTTTCAGGCGGAAAATGCGGATATCAGGGTTAATTATGTGGTAGCAATGGGAGAAGGGGGAGGGACGGTGTCTGACTATATCCGCGCTCTGAACACCGAACTCCTTGCGGGGAACGGTGCGGATGTACTGGTACTGGATGGACTAC
>JARKQP010000707.1 GCA_029974875.1 Mobilitalea sp. | reverse complement strand
GGCGAAAAAAAATACTTCCGCCAGGCCATCAAAAAGCCCGGGGAATGGTATGTATCCGTGGAATACATCTCCACAGCAACCGGAGGCCTGTGTAAAACCCTGTCCTACGCTTATGAAGGAATAGACCGCAACACCTACGTTATCTGCGTCGACCTGATCTGCAGATATTAATAAAGGGTTCCTGCTGTGGGATAATATGCTTCGGCTGCTTCTTCTGATTTAAATTCTAAAATGAATCATAAATTTTCCACCGGCTTGATATACATTATAGAGGATATTCCCCAGGCTATGGGGCCTTTGCAAAATACACTCTTATAAAAATATAAATCGAATGGTGGGTGATTCAAGCATATGGAGGATTATGAACTGCGGAGGGCGATTGATGATTATATGAAGGAGGTCTGCCATTATAGTCAAATGCAGGTGTTTGCCACCTCGTCCTATCAGAAGAATTATTTTCAGCAGCAGATTGATACCAGGGTTGATGGACTGGTCAAGTTCCTGCAATTATATTTTGGCAACGGTAATAGGAACCGGCAGTCTTATACCCGGCAGCAGGAGCAGGTACCAATGGAGCCCGGTTTACATGAGAATGAGTTGTCCCCTGGTGGGGCTCCAGGAGAAGCCGGACAGCCGGAGAATGGGAATGAAGTGGGAGAGCTGAGGGAATTTACCCCGGAAGAGCTCAGTGAGTACGACGGAAGGGATGGCAGGCCTGCATATGTTGCAGTGGACGGAATTGTTTATGACGTCAGCCATGTAATTCTCTGGGCAGGAGGAAGGCATTTTGGACTGATGGCCGGCCAGGATCATACCAGTGATTATATGGTCTGCCATAACGGGATGCAGGAACGGCTGGACAGCCTTCCTATTGTAGGTGTATTAATTTAAGTAAGCAGGGGCTCCGGCCCTCTAACTAATAGAAAAACAGGAACAGCCACAGGTAGATATTTTTATGCCATATCAGCCTGTGGCTGGTTTTTATGTTATGTGGTTTTACTGGTGATAATGAGCGTTAAACTGCATTGTGGCAGAAGGCTGCTATTTTATCCAGTGGAATGTCGACTACAGAGCCTACGATACGGCCATTACCATTACCGTTCCCATTACCGTTGCACCGCCCTGGATTGCTTATGGGACCAAAGCAACCGCCATTGCCGTTACCATTCCCGTTTCCGTTATCCATGTTGCAGCAGATACTGTCAGCCAGAGGATTGGCTGGAGCCATGCCCTGCTCTGTTACTAATCTTATAAAGCAGGCATTTACGGAAAGGACAACACCGGTAAAGCCACAGCCTGCAGCTCCGCCGCTGGTAGTAAAGATGGTTACTGTTTCTCCGACAAAATTGCAGAGGTGTCTGACGAAGTTAGCATCCTGGTTCCCGCTATTACCTCCACAGGAATTGCCATTATTGCTGTTGTTGCCTCCACAGAAGAAATTGCCATTATTGTTACCGCTGCCGGAGACATTGCTGTTATTGCCGCCGCAGGGAAAATTGTTATTATTACCGCTGCCGGAGCAATTATTATTATTGCCACGCATTGACATATTTTTTACCTCCAATTTATAATCTTACTTAAATTGCGTTATGGCAGAAAGCTGCTATTTTATCTACTGGGATATCGCATACGGAACCGACTGTGTAAATGGGTGTATTGCCATTTCCACGGTCACCGCAGACGATCTCACTTAGGGGACAGGTCGGCGGGACACCTATGCGGTTAACTAATGTAACATAGTCGTTGTTCACCCGGAGCAATACACCGGTAAAGCCGCAGCCGGCAGCTCCGCCGCTGCTGGTAAAGATGGTTACCGTTTGCCCGATACATCGACAAAGTTCATTTAATAACATTGTAATTCCTCCTTAAATGACGTTCAGATTCCGTTCAAAATTACGGAAATCCTACTATATCTTATGATAATTGACAAAGGATGTGACAGGAATCGGATAAATGCAAGAAAATTATTAGTAATCCGCAATTTTTCTCTGGTGGGGCGGAACAATATTAAAAATGAGATTTTCTTGTTATTTCTAGTGTAAATATCCGGAAGGATCAAGTATAATGATAGTAAGCCACTGAAACCGCAATAGGATGGTAGAAGTATGAATCTAAAGGATGCAATTCGTACCTTACGATTTAAAAAGAAGGCCCTTGGATTTAATCAGCTGTATACCCAATGGGGAGAACAGATAGATCCGGAAAAGATACTGGCGGAGTATCCCAGACCTCAATTAAGAAGGGATAACTATACGATTTTAAACGGATATTGGAATTACTGCATTTCCTCCGGCCATATGATGCCCATGGTCTATGACGGGAGGATCCTGGTTCCCTTTTCACCGGAGAGCGTCTTATCCGGTGTAGACCGGCAGCTGCAGCCCGATGAATTTTTCTGGTACGAACGTATTTTAACCATTGACAGAATGCCGTGGGATAGGCGGTGCATCCTGCACTTTGGGGCAGTTGACCAGAGCTGCGAGGTATATATTAACCATCAGAGGGTGGGAGGTCATGTTGGCGGATACCTGCCATTTTCCTTCGACATAACCAGGTATCTGGAGGCCGGGACGAACCTGGTCACCCTGAAGGTATGGGATGTGAGCGATACCTCCTACCATAGCAGGGGAAAGCAAAAGCTGAACAGGGGAGGAATGTGGTATACGGCCCAAAGCGGTATTTGGCAGACGGTATGGCTGGAATGGGTTCCTGACCTGTATATCAAGTCTTTGCGGATTACCCCCCTGGTGGATGAGAGGGCGGTCCAGCTGGAGATCCATATGAACGATGATTTTAGCAGGGACCGGGTTTATGAGGTTACTTACCAGGTTGAGGTTTACAGTGATAAAACCTGTGTGGGGACTCTGGTGACAAGGAACCCGTTTATGAGGATACCCCTCACGGAGCTGTTCCTATGGAGCCCGGAGCAGCCCCATCTGTATGACTTGAAAATTATGGTGAATGAGGATCAGGTGGACAGCTATTTTGCCATGAGGAAGGTCGAAATCAAAAATGACGGGAATAATATCCCCAGAATCTACTTAAATAACCAACCCTATTTCCAGAATGGGTTACTGGATCAGGGCTATTGGCCTGACGGCCTATATACTGCGCCCAGCGATGAGGCTCTTATTTTTGATATTACCAAGGCGAAGGAGCTGGGCTTTAATATGCTAAGAAAGCATATTAAGATCGAACCGCTGCGATGGTACTACCATTGTGACCGGCTGGGGATGCTGGTATGGCAGGACATGGTCAATGGCGGGGAGGAATACAATATGCTGATCATATCCTATCTTCCAAATTTTCTTCCCAGGATTGCAGGCTTTATAAAGGATAACCGCTATAAGCTCTTTGGCAGGGAGGATATCCGGGGAAGGCAGGAATGGATCCGGGAATGTGAGCAGACGGTGGAGCATCTTTATAACTGTCCCTCCATTGTTGCCTGGGTTCCCTTTAACGAAGGCTGGGGGCAATTTGATGCGGTAAAGGTATATGACCTTGTCCGCGGGCTTGATCCCACCAGGCTGGTCGACCATGCCAGCGGCTGGTATGACCAGAAATGCGGGGATTTCACCAGTGTCCATAATTATTTTAACCAATTGACGGTGAAGGCCGGGCACAGACCCTTCGTATTGTCTGAGTTTGGGGGCTATGCCTGCTATATTTTGGAGCATTCCTATTCGCTGCTGGTGTTTGGCTATCGGATCTATCTGACGAAGGAAGAGCTTGACAAGGCTTATCATACCAGCATGGAGGAGGGGGTAAAGCAGCTGATTGAAAAGGGGCTTTCCGCCGCTGTCTATACCCAGCTTTCGGACGTGGAGGACGAGGTTAACGGACTTTTAACCTATGACCGTAAGGTTTGTAAGGTTACACCGATTCAATTATAGAGCACTTTCGGAAACTCTTTGTATGCAGATTTGTGTGCATTTGGCAAAAAATCTGCTGCAAGGATGCGTACAAGGGAGTTTCCGGGAGTACATTTACAGCACAAAGGGGCATTCATATCATGAAAAAAGAACAACTAGTGATAAAACTGAATTACAAAGGCAGGAAAAGCATACCGGGATATCTGCTGTTGCTTTACTTTTTGCTTTTAGTCGTGGTTTTTCTAAGGCAGGAAC
>JARKQP010000629.1 GCA_029974875.1 Mobilitalea sp. | reverse complement strand
CCGGACGTGGCCGTGAACTTCTCTGCCCCCCGGTCATCTGCCCGGATCTCACCGGTTGTCACCACCTCCGTGAATCCAGAGTAAGCGGAATCGTAAGTCGGTACCTCAACCTCCGGAACCGGGGGTGTCGGCGTGGGCGCTGCCGTCGGTGTAGGTGTCGGGATCCCCGTCACCGTCGGGGTAGGCGTGGGGGTTCCCGGCGGACCGTCGCCATAGGTAACGTAGAAGGTCGCAAGGGAGCTGTTCTGGGCAGCGGGCATGGTATAGTTACTGATCTTCGCCGCCGTCTTCGTGTCCGTGGTCTGTACCGTCCCGGACGTGTCCTTGTACTTCAGGTACCATTTATTCTGGAGCTTATATTTCTTACTATCTTTCGTGAAGCTGTCAATAGGCGTATAGCTTACCTTGTCGCCGGACTTCACGCTGACGCGCTCGGAGGTAAGGTGCCTGAGGTAATTGCCCTCCGCATCAATGGCCACCACGTTGTACTGGTACGAGGTTTCCTTCTTGTCGAACACCATCCTTACCGTGAGCGTGGATCCGCCTGCAGCATCAGGTGCACGGAAACTCACCGAGTTCCCCGAGAAGGGTCCCTTCTGTACCGTGCCACCGCTTTCCCGATCCGTATAGCTGTAGTTCCATTTAGAAGTATACTCGTATGATACCCCTCCTACGGATATGGTATTCTTGGACAGCATATAGGGCGGGATCACTTCATCGTAAATAGCGTTCTTGATACGGCCAAGAAGGTCAGGATCCAGGACATTCCCACTGGAATCAACGGCTACCACTTTGACCTTAAAAGTTGTGTTGTTGCTGATCACGTATTTAAAATTGTAATACCCAAGCAGAAAGTCCTGCGTCCTGGCAGACCATGGAGCTGCGGCAAGCATTTCCTGGTATCCATAGACATAGGTATCGAGGGTGTTCTTCCCCTGGAAGATCTCAAACACGTTATTCAGGTATACCACGGCACTCCCATTGCTTACTATGTAGTCACCTGTTATGCCCAAGTTTGAGGCCGCCTTCATGAAATCCTTCTGTTTGATTATGTATTCGGTTGTTTTGGTATTCCCGTCATCCGTTTCATTGCCAAACTGGAAAGGGACATAGGCAACCGCTATCCCTGCATTGCTCCCTGTTGTGAACTTCTCTGACGTATTATACCTTCTGGTTGCCATCTTAAAATACAACGTCCGGTATCGGATAGAATTATCATCCGCACTATTATGGATTCCCGTCTGGACGATTTCATCAGACGAAACTGTGGTTCCCTGTATCCCATTCGTGCCCCCCTCAATTTTTACCCACAATTCTGCCGCATTTACTGTGTATGGGATGCCAGATATATTAACTATCAATGATAGAATCAAAAGAAAGGATACAAACTTTAATTTTCTGGCTTTTACGTGCCCATCAATTACTCCCATCATTCTCCAATTCTCCTCTTATCATAGAAAGGCTCATTCCAGATAGCAAAAAGTACCCCAATATTCTCCGGACTTTTATAGCTGTAATATCCAAGCTCAACATCAAAATATCCCTCTTTCCATTTGCCGGCCGTAAAATTATTAAGATTTACCAATGGATACCTGGTATAGAGTATTCTTCCATATGGGTTGTCCATGATTAGGGTATCCGTATCCACCCCATACTTCACTTCTGACGATAAAATCCTGTATTTAACATATACCCTTAACGTATATCTCCCCGCAGAATAATACAGGGATGAACCATCCACAGCTATCTTTGAACTTTCTATTGTGGTCTTATTAGCTTTCATATCTTTAATATACTGTTTGATATATTCCTTTTCCTGTTTTACCAGGTTATCATGCCCATAACTGTAATCCGCCAAAAGAAGGGTGTTTACCCATTTGTCATCAATGGTACGGTAATCCGCATTAAACACACATTCCGTGTAGGTCTTTACTTTCTGGACCCATAGGTCAAGGTATTCTTCCCTAACGGACTTGAAGTCATCAAAGTCCGTTATCTTATCTATGTCTTTTGGTGATGCATATTCCTCCAGGTATACATACGGGATCCTTTCCTGAGTCCTCGGGTTCACCTTTGCCTGTCCCTCATAACGGAACTTCCAGTCATAATATTGGTTCGGGAAACTGGCGAGTATATAAGAATAATACTTTGCATACTTCGGGAGGTTGGTAGTCCTGATCAGCTGCCCGTCGGGGCTTATTTTTGCCCTTTTTTCCGGATCCAGCACCAGGGAGATGACAGACTTTGCCGCTGCCGGCGTGACATAACCCTTGCCTTTGAAAGCCCGGTCCTGGGAATAGGCGCCATTGCCATAACCAATAATGATCCCCTTTGCCATGACCTTGGCCACGTCCTTACGTTTTCCCTCTGCTACGCTTCTGATATCGGATATCCTCTTTTCAAGAACCGTATTAATCAGCTTCTCTTTTACGGTATCCCCGTTCAGGTATTCATCTGCCCGGTTTGCCAATACGGCAAGATCCTCCCTAGTAAGGTATCCGGTATACTTCTTGAAATCCCCATCCTTTAATATTCCCACCGCCTTGGCAGCTTCGATATAGGGCTCCTGCTTACTTGTATCTACTTGTAGCTTCAGCTCCGTAACCAGTAATTCCAAAAATGTATTTACCTTAATGTAACCTGCCGCCTCTGCTTTCTGCGCCGGTATTGCAAACGTTGAAAGTATAATTGCTGCCATAATAATTGCTATCAGTCTTTTTCCCTTCCTATCCGCTTTTATATTTCCTTTTGTTTTTCCTTTTATGTTTCCTCCTGTGCTATCTCTCATGTTCCCCTCCATCTGTATTTAGTCGAATTTCTTCTTCACTTACGTAAATAAGATCCAATTCCATTATAATACATTTTTAGTAATATTGGGATATATATCGGTAATTTTATACAGTAACTTACGAATTAATATCGCTATTCAAATAGAAAGCTAAATCTATTTCTATTACTACCTAACGCATCCCATATTCCCAAAACTAATTTTATTAATAACCCCTAAAACCTTGTTATTCTAATTGACATTATTAAGGTTTTACTCAACATACGGCTCATAATCCGGTGCGTAGGCTCCTTCCGCACAGCAAACCGGGCACGCATAGGCTCCTTCCTTAGCACAGCTTTTCACTGTATAATGAGGCTCATCAAGAAATAGCAGCCCATCTCCCCGCAACTCCGGGCAACTGCTTCTGTGATATATCAGATACCAGCTTTTCTGCTCCAGGTAGAACACATCCTTCTTTGATACCTTTGCTCCCGAGGTGGCAATTCTACTGTAGGTCTCATCCGATCCGTTACAATATGGGTAGCCCTGAAAGACTACGAACATACTGTTCCTTTCCATATAATTTTCCCATTCCTGCCTATCGGTTGCCGGGAGTGCAAAGTTATAGGTTATGCCATATTGTGATGCTATCCTGTTATGCCTGCTTGTATAATATCCTAGCGAATCCTGGATAAGATTTATGATCCCGATATTCTTTATCTCAGTAAATTTTTCATCTGATAACATTAAATTATCGGTTCTTGCTGCCCTGAATAAGGAATATTCCTCATTATTTTGTAGCTCATGGTAATCCATGATAAACACCTTCTGGTTACCGGAGGGATCAAGCAGGCTGTTCTTATCGTATAGGGTCACCCTATCCCCTAAGGTAAAGCCGTAAATAAAATCTCCGTCCTCATAATAGTAGGGGAATTTTTCCGACCATCTTTTTGTTAAATAAATCTTTCCATCAGCCCCCGTATAGGTATCACTATAAAAGATGTAATAGCCATCCTCTACCGTAACACATACAACAGGCACATAAAGGTTCAGCTTCTCCCTGCCCGCCGGATCTGACAGCACGCCAAAGGCTGCTGCAAGGGAAATGAAAAAACTGTTGATGGCGGAGCTTTTATCGACGATCAGCCTGTTGTCATCATCTACCCTTACGAAGGATGCAATTCCATCGTCAATGGCATTATCAATATTCCGGTCAATCTCTCTCTTATCTCTGATTGCCGCTTTAAGTCCGTCTGTTTTTATGTCCAGGACTACAACTGTCGATATCACGATAATGACAAACACTAATATAAAATGGTTTAATTTCATGGTTCTCCGACGCTCTCCCTCCCTACTGTCCGTTTTCACGGATATAACCGCCATCCTCTGTCCTGATGCTCTCTTCCGGTAATGGTTTATGCAGAAAGGCGTTTAACTTATATCCCAGGCTCCTGCTACTGTTTGACAGAGATATCTTAAAATAATTCCCCCTGGAAAAATAATAGATTCCAGTGCCTTCGTAAAGCTCCTTCAGAATGTCTTCCGTATATTTTTCTTTTTTATATTCCATGACATTCCCAGTGAAGATGGGCGTCTTTGCCGCACAGTACGGGCATCCAGGGTCGGAATCATCCGGGTACAGTTCATAGAACCTTCCACAGATCATACATTTTGTGATGTTACGTTTTACGGTGACTATGACGGTTACTGTTTTCCCCTTGTACCCGATGGTCACGGTCTGGATCCCGATGTAGCCAATGTCAAGGTTGTCCGCGTATCCTTCTGTCAGTGTTTCCTTATGCCCGTCCAGGTAGGTCGCCAGGAGTTCCACCCCGTTCTGCTCCAACGTGGTTCCACGGTAGATTGTCAGTTTCCCGTCAGCCGGCGTGACCAGTTTCAGGGAGGAAAGCCAGCCCCTGCAGTATGGGCAGCCCGGGTCACTGCCGTCGGCCTCCAGGTGGTAGGCGTGGCCGTTGGGGCAGGTCTTACTCCTTGGGACTACGGATACGGTAATGGTACAGGTTTTTGTATGGGATATCCCGTCCAACGTGTATGTATGTGCCAGCGTAGCCGTCTGGTTCTGGCATAAGTCCGCCGTGCTAAAATCAGTTGTGGCGACCAGTGTTTCAACCGATCCGTCCGCATATGTAATGACGACCGTCGTGATGAGCGGGTCATTCTGGTATACCACCTGCACCGGATGGGTAGGGACAATGCTGGTGACTACTGCCCCACAGTCGCGGGTAGTGTCTTCTGTCAGGCCACACCTAAAATTCCATCTATTCTTATTTCCTGTATAAGAGCAAGAGCTTACTGACCCCCAGCAATTACCCAGGCCGTTTTCATTATACTGCCAGGTTCTTAGATATCCGATGGTTGGCAACCCCTCTGTATAAATATATCTGATTCTTTCATACGAATTACCATCCTCTGCCCACTCCCAATATCTTTCTGTATTTGTGTAAGGTAATCTGCCATAAAATAAAGCCCGTGCTATACCAGAGTTTTTATCCACAAGTAAATCAGAAATTTTCGTATATAAATCTTGCCCATACATATCCGCTATGTCATATAAAGAAAGATACTGTTTCGTAAAGTCACCACTCATTGAATCGGCTGAAAAATTATTATTTGCAATGGCCGTATAAACATTACCGTTCCTGCTATAAACCACTTCACTCACGCCAATTTTATAGCTAAACATGGGGTTTCCATTTACTATCTCCGTCTTAAACCGTATGTTAAAATTTACAATCTCACGTCCTGTAAGCTCCCTGTCCGCAGTATTTCCAGTTGTATAATAGTAAAACTCGGAAGGTAAGCTGCACACAACACCGTTATACCGGCTGATCATTTCCCGTGACCATGAAAAAATATTACTGAAGTTCCTCTCGGTAGGTGGGTTTATCCAACCCAAGTCTTTATAATAATTAGGGTCATAATGGGTAATATAGGCATAAACAAAACCACTGCTGGACGTGTTCATTGTCCCGCTCCCCGAATAAACGCACTGGTGGAAACTATGGCAGCCATCCTCTAATGTACCACCTTTAAACGACTGTGGGAGTATCTGATCCGGGTATGCGATTTCATTTACAAATCCTACATCGTCATTTACTCCGTCCCCATTGCGGTCTATGTTATAGCCGCACGTCCAGATCTTCTCTACAGTAACCTTGTCTTTACCAGCTACACGGTATTCCGAACCACAATTGGCACAACCGCCATGCCAGCCGCCCGTAGGCTGATTGCTTTGCCAAAACTGTGCCTGCCAACAATAATAAGTGTGGCAACTGGCACATTCTCCCATCCAATATACATAAGTAGTCCAATACTGGCAGCCGTAGGTATGTTTATGGTAATGCGTATAGGTAGATCGTTCGGTATGTTTATGCCCTGTATAGCATGCTTCCGTATGCACGTGGCTCTCCGCAGCTCCCGTGTTGACCGCGGATGCCATCACGCTTTCGTTCGTCTCCGTGTTCAGGCTCCCCGTGTAGACCGGATCCGTCACTTCCGGGTTGTCCGTCGTAACCGGGACATAGTGGTATGTGTTGGATCCGGAAAACTGGGAATCCTGCAGGTCAATGACCTCCTCCGGTGTCCGGAACCTGTATTCCGGTTCCTCCACCGTCATCCAATACTCCAGGGTTACGTCATAGGTCAGGCCTGTCCTTGACAGCCCGTCCAGGAATTCCCCATACCTCTCCTTCGTAAGGTAACCGTCGCTCCTGACCTCCTCGACCAGGCTTTTCGTTCCCGTGTCCGAGACAGTCTGCGTTAAGGCATCCTGTTTTATGGAAAAATAAAGGAGGGGGAACAGGAAAAAGACCAGGATGGCAAGTATGATGTCAATGATATGGTCCAATGGTTTCATGTCAGATGGTTACCTCCCCTCCGTAAGTACGGCTTTCCTTCCTCTTGTCCTCCGTTTTCCTTCCCCGGAACAGCCCAATGATCCGGGCTCTTGCCGAATCCCTGGTAATGTTTACCGTTAACGTAAAGTAGTCCCCTTCCTGTAGGTGGTATACCCCGTCCTCCAGGAGTTTTTTCAGGATCTCATCCGTATAAACCGTATCAAAGTAGAAGACCGCCCTTTCCGCGTCCCCTTTCCCTGAGCAGTAGGGGCACCCAGGGTCTGTCCCGTCCTCGTCCAGGTAATACTGTGAACCGCAGACGGGGCAGGTGACTATGTCCAGGGTGTCGACCACCTCAACCGTGAGGGTTGTGGAGAACTCCCCGTAGGTTACCGTTACCGTCTGTACCCCAAGTACGGAGGAATCAAACCCGGTATAGGTAAACCCGGTGTAAGTGATTTCCCTATGGGTGTC
>JARKQP010000609.1 GCA_029974875.1 Mobilitalea sp. | reverse complement strand
CAGTGTGGGCGGCTACGCGGAGGAGGAGCCGGAGGAAGAAAGCTCAGCCCAGTTTGATGTGGAGGACAAAAGGACATTGGACGAGATCGTGGACTGGTTGCTTGAGAGGGGGCATATTCCAAGCTTCTGTACCGCCTGTTACAGGGAGGGGCGTACCGGTGACCGGTTTATGACCCTTGTAAAATCGGGACAGATTGCCAACTGCTGCCAGCCGAATGCACTCATGACCTTAAAGGAATATCTGGAGGACTATGCCTCAGAGGATACACGGAGAAAAGGGGAGGCCTTAATCGAAAGGGAGCTGACCCATATCCCGAACGAAAAGGTGCTTAGGATAGCGGAGGATAATCTGGTAAAGATTGCAGCTGGAAGCCGGGATTTTAGGTTTTGATTGCCATAGTATAAGTTATGAGAAGTTGCTTTTTTAACTTCTCATAAAAGGTGCTGTATTTGCGCCGTGCATCACGATTATAAGAAGCTGTATCTTGCTTCCTATAATATATCCAGTGTACTGACGTGTTCACAATTAGGCTAACAGCACCGCCTAAAGATGAACATGTCAGCGCATTAGTGCAGCGTCCACTAGGTAGTCAACTATTTTATTAAAAAATGATATGCTTTTTTAGAGGGAATTGTTATAATTACAGTATAGAAGCAGATAGATATGCTTCGGTTGGGATACCGGCAGATAATTTGGCAGTATCCAGGAAGTATAGGAAAGAGCTTATGACAGAGTCTCAGAAAAAGGAAGGTTAACATGGATTTAACGGGTATACCCATGATGAATCAACTCCATATCGGTATTTTTGGCAAAAGAAATAGCGGCAAATCAACCCTGATCAATGCGCTAACAGGCCATACTGGGCTGTCAGTTTCTGGGGCAGCTTCCGCGGCAGATGCAACGACGGCTCCTGTTTATAAAACGATTGAAATCCATGGTATCGGCTCCTGCGTATTAATCGATACCGCGGGCTTTGATGGTGAGAGCCGGCTTTCGACGGGAGACGCAAAGAACATGGGGCAGGCAATGGACAGGACGGATGTGGCTATCATTGTATGCGCCGGGGAAGAGGTCAGCCAAGAGCTGGAATGGGCTAAGGAGTTCAAGTCGCGGAAAGCTCCTGTCATCATGGTAATTAATAAGATCGACCAGATCAGTAACACGGATAAGATCAGGAATAAGATCTATGAAGCATTAAAGGAAGAACCGATTAAAATCAGTGCGATTTCAAGGCTTGGAATAGAAAAAATCAAAGAAGAAATTGTGCGCAATATCCCGGAGGATTTTGAGGTAAAGAGGATAACCGGAGATTTGGTAGAAGAAGGAGACCTGGTGCTTTTAGTCATGGCACAGGACATCCAAATACTAAAAGGCCAATTGAAGCAGCTTCGCCTGCAGACACTCAGCCAACTGCTGGATAGGAGGTGCATCGTTGCCGGTTGTACTCAGGATAAGCTTGGGGAGGCACTGGCCGGCTTTACGAAGGCTCCAAAGCTGATTATTGCCGATTCTGAGATATTCCAACAGGTTTATTCAAAGAAGCCGGTAGATAGTTTGCTGACATCCTTTTCTGTCTTAAATTCAAGGTGAAATTTCCGGATGTAGGCTCAGGAGGTTATAAATCAAGAAAAAAACGGCTCCGAAAATAGAGCCGTGTGATTACTTAGCAAACAAGTCCGAGTGTGTACCTTGTACGCGAAGCTGTCAATATCAGTTTTTCTTTATCAGTAGCATAAATCAAAAGCCAATCCGGTAAAATGTGGCATTCACGGAACCCAGCATAATTACCGATAAGCCCATGATCACGGTAGCGTTCATCAAGAGACAATTCATTCAGCAGCAAGTCAATGACTTCTTCTAACAGGCTCATGTCATAGCCACGTTTTTTTACTCGTTTATAGTCCTTGCGGAATTGTCCGGTGGTTACTAATTCTAACATCACTCACCGTCCTTTTCTGCGTCCAGCTCCTCAAAAAGGGCGTGTGCAGAAGAATACCTCTTTGCTTGTACCTGTCCGCCCATGATGGCCCGGGCTTCTTTCATGGCCGATTCTGTTTCTGCATTATAGTGGGGCTGCTTCATTTCAAACGGAAGTCCACCCTCCATAATGGATTTATGCAAAAAATGTTAATTGCGTCCGTGATGGTGATCCCAAAGCTGGAAAACAGCTTTTCAGCGCTGGATTTTGTTTCTGGGTCAATACGGACATTGATATTTGCGGTTTTTGCCATGTGGTTCACCTCCCTTATGTTCTTCCTTACTAATAGTATATCCAAATGTATTAACAATGTCAACGCAACGTGAAACAATTTGCGAAAAATTAAAAAGATTAGTGGAAAGATTCCCAAAAATTCCCTTCTGTATTGAGGTACTCTTTCACATCCTCAAAAGGAATGGTGAATTCCGGGAAGCCGCCTGCATAGGCGGAGATATCATAAGGATAAAAATAGATAATGACAGCATCCTCCTCCAGCCGGAAATATTGCGTATCTGTAATACCTGTAAAGCTTCCTTCAAAGAACATGGAACCATCGGATTTTAGATCCAAGGTAATCTCATTATTGATCATTTCATTCATCTTTGCCGCGTAATCACTGCCTTCAATAAAAAGATCCTTCAGCCCATAAAAAGCGCCTGTATTGATATCGATAAAGAAATAGTCTTTGATCGGCATTCCATGGGCAGCGCCGTAATAATAATCATAGCCTGTACGCTCTATGATAAGAAGGTGCTTCATAAGCTGCGCTGAGTAATTATCGCTGACGGACAGCATATCCGCGGCTGTAATTGTCCTGCGGTTGTCTGTAAATATACTTGATAGTTTCTTGTTAATCTGATCCTGCACCCCTGAATTTGCCAAGCCTTCAAGCTGTGGGTATTTAACCAGTACGTCCCGGAGGGGTTTGTATTTTCTTTGTACCACCTTGATTTGGTCGGATAGCTGCAATGTGTTATCGGCTTTCCATATGACGGTTTTATCCCGGTTATAATATGTCTGATCGTCGTCAATCAGGGCGGAAATGATATCTCCGAATAGCCGGACCGTTCCCCTGCCTTCAAATTTGGGAAGATTAGCTACGATTTTTCCGTCCGTTCCCACGAAAAAGGTGGATTTATCGTTTGTTGCAGTAGAATATCCATTATAATAAGTCCCCAGGTCATAATAGGTGTAATCGGATAACTGCTGGCCTTCCACATTAAAAATGGCCTGCTTCGCATTCGTACCTGTGACCTGGAAGTCGGGCTCCTGCTCCTTCATGGCAAATAAGTCATCTCCGAGGTAGGTAATCTCACCGTATTTCGGTGGGAAGATATCCTCGCCTTTCATGTTGACAACCCCCTGAAGGACACCCTGGCCATTTGTGTCAGAGGAAGTATAAACAAGATAGCCGTCCTCAATGCTGGAGGCATAAGCATACCTGGAGCCTAGATCATAGCTTTCAATGACGGCTCCTGTTTTATCGATCAGCCCGTATAGGCCGCTGCCTTTGGATATGTATGCTTTCCCATCCTTGTTAAAATTGGAGGCAAGGATAAACTGGGGTTTAATAACCACATTTCCTTTTGTATCGAGGTAACCATAGGAAATGCTGTTATTGGAATCAATCTCTGCAAAGACGGCCAGACCGTTCCGGTAGTCAGATATCATAATATCATTGATGGATAGGACACTGCCCTTTTCATTAATGACGCAGTATTTGGAATCGATGGTGACGATTGCAACACCGTCATAAAAGTTAGAGGCAGAATCAAAGGCAGGCTCCAGGACGAAGCTGCCGGAAGCATCCAGATAACCATATTTTATCTCATTGCCAACCGGCTTAGGAGCCGGATATAATCCAGCTGCTTCCTCAGGCATATCACTTGGCAGGGGAGATACAGAAGCCTCTGGGGCCGGTGACGGAGATATGGCGGTGCTGCCCTCCTGGCCGGCAGAAGTATCAGCCGCCTTTCTATAGTGGGTGGAAATTAATATGGCTGCTGCAAGTATGATTAACAGGAGCAGTAATAGGAGAGAAAAGAAAATGGTCTTACGTTTTTTCATTGCAGCTACCTCCG
>JARKQP010000606.1 GCA_029974875.1 Mobilitalea sp. | reverse complement strand
AGGAGGTCATACTATGCCATTCAAGAGAAATGATGATAAGGGCGATTCTCCGATGAAGAGAAAAACCTTCGGACGCAGAAGAAAGAAAGTATGCGTATTCTGTGCGGACAAGAACCACACAGGAATTGATTATAAAGATGTGAACAAGTTAAAGAGATATGTATCTGAAAGAGGTAAGATCCTTCCCAGAAGAATCACCGGTAATTGTGCTAAGCACCAGAGAGCGCTGACCGTATCTGTGAAGAGGGCTAGGCATATTGCTTTAATGCCTTACACAATGGACTAAGTCCTTATTTTACTGGGGTTCCAGAGGTTAGGGAAGTCGGTTTGTACGGCTTGCGTAGAGAATTGAAAATAGCCGCTATATGACAAAGTGAAATACTTCATTTGAGTCGTATAGCGGCTTTTTAGTAGAAAAAATTGATATTATGTTAAGTTATATCCGTGGATAACGTATAGGAAAATATGTGAAGAAATAACCGGGACAGGGTGTGTTACCTCACAAAAGGAAGGCGGTGCCAATAAATTACCGGTATCTTTCTTTTTGATAACAAACAAAAGCAATTATTTCTAAAAAATAATTTTTTAAATAAGTTCATATTCTCATCAATATGAAAATTTTTAAAATTATATAAAAGTAAAAAGACCCCATAATCAAATAATAATTTACATATATATAAAAATATGATAAAATATGTAAAATTTTAATTATATGGGAGGTAGAAAATGAAAAATTCTATTTGCGTTCTTTTATCTTTTATTATGTGCTTATTACTATTAAATCCAGTGCCTGTAAATGCAGATTCTTTTGTTAACGTGGAAGTTAATCGGGATGTAACTGATAATTTAAATAATAATTATGAACAGGACAAATTCGCTTTTACACTGCCTAATCCTGGATCTGTTTTAATCTCTTTGAATCATAGTACATCAGGAGATTATACTGCAATTATATATAAGATTGAGGCTGACGGTACTGTTATTGAGCAACAGTCAAGCAATTTTATATCTTCCACTACTACGGTCAATGGAATGATAACAGAAAAAGGATATAAAATTCGTCTTGCGGCCGGTAATTATTACATACTCATCAAGAAAATAGAATATGGAGATTTTTCATCAGAAAGTTATACACTCAAAATAGAATATTCTCCGGAAAGTGCAGACTTATATGAAATACAGCCTAACGATACTTTGGAAATGGCTCAAACAATTAAGGCTAATAATGAATATACCGGGAATCTAGATGGTTTATATGATAATGACTATTTCAAATTAGATATTAAGGAAAAAGGCCTTATGCAATTTGTATTTAATCACAGTACAGATGGTGATTATGCAATGGGTTTATATTCCGTTGATTCTGACGGCGTATTGAGGGAAGAAATGGATTGTTCATTTATTTCTTCAAATACTACAACTACCGGTTATATTACTGAAAAATCTAATTATACCCGTATGCCTGCGGGAACCTATTATTAAAGAATTAAGAAAAATTATTATGGTGATTATAGTAAAAATGATTATAAGTTAAAAATATATTATAAAAACGAAGGGGCCGCTTATGAAAGCGAGCATAACGACTCTACGGATTCGGCAACAGCTATAAAAATAAATAGCCCCTATATTGGAAACCTGAATACCTTATATGATAAAGATTATTATAAAATTAATATTAGTAAAACTGGAATTTACAGGCTTAAATTAAAATATTCAACTGAGGGGGACTATGAAAGTTTTATATATTCAGCAGATTCAGATGGTGTAGTATCAGAAATTCAAAAGCATAGATATTCGAATTCAGGATCGGGGAACATTACAGAGTATGCGCCTGATGTGAGATTAACTAAAGGTGTCTATTATATAGTAATAAACAAGCAGTCCTATGGGAATTATAGTAATAGCGATTATACTTTAACCCTTGATACGGAAAAACCGGCTGCAGTTTCCAAAATGACGCTGAAAAATAGTTCCTCAAGTAAACTGACAATTAGTTATTCAAAGGTCAATAGTTCGATTGGATATCAAATTGCTTATTGTACCAGCAAAAGTTTTTCAAGCAGCTCAACAAAATATATAACCTCTGCCAAAAACAAAATAACCTTGAGTAAATTAGCGAAGGGCAAAACATATTATGTTAAAGTGAGAGCATATAAGTATAATAGTAATGGCCAAAAATGCTACGGTAGTTGGAGCAGTGTAAAGTCAATAAAAATCAGTAAATAAGGACATTGCACATTTTACGGAACAGAATATGGTGTAATTACGAAGTACGACGGCTGCAAAACAATCGTCAGCGCATCCTCTTTTTATAATCATTTGGCGACAAATTATATTTTTTCTTAAATACGGTGATAAAATAGCCCGAGCTGTTGTACCCGACGGCCTGGGCTATTTCTGCGACCTTATGGTCGCCCTGCCCGAGCATTTTCACGGCCTGGTTCATCCGCACCGAGGTCAGGTAATCCACAAAGCTGCTGTTGGCATATTGCTTGAAGCAGCTGCTTAAATAATTATAGCTGACGCCTAAGGCATTAGCGATGTCTAATAAAGACAGATTCGGGTCACTATAATGGCTTTCAACGATGTTCTTCGACTTCCTGACGGCCTGTCTGCCCCCGTTATCCTGTACGCTGTTTAATAAGGCAAATATGCGGAGGAGGTTGTCAATGAACGTAGTCCGGAAGGCGATGTACAAATTATCCTCATTACAGAATAAGTCAAAGCGGTATTTAATCTGATAATCCTCATAAGTATCCAATCCAAAATGCTCTAAAATAGTACGGAGCATCTCAATGCAGATATTGAAGGCCGTATTGTGGTCCATCTGATTGACCTTTTCAAATAATCTTGGAAGGATCTCTGGAAAACGGGAAAAGTCCTTTTGGTCCAAAGCCTCAATCAATTCCTGGCAAATAGAGATCCAGAACCGGTCGCCCGTCCCGTTTAGGAGGCGTTTGGGCGTAAAAATGTCCTTACGGAAGCTGTTGACCCGGGACTTTGCATTGCTCCGCCCGATTGCGTCAAGAGCCTCGGAATATATGATAGAAAAATAGCTTACATCATTAAAGGGACTGCCGATTCCGATATAATAGTCCGCCCGCTTTTCTTCGCACAGTTCAATCAGGGTATCAATAAAAATATCAATTACATTATATCGAATGAAAAAAACAACATAATTGTTATGGAAGCTTTCTGTATAATCATAGAGCTTATGACGTCTTAAAGCCATTTCCGACAGAATACCCGAAATCAGAGCAGAATCCTTAGAAAGCATCTTCCCTTCCTCCACGGTCCGCAGAATCAGCAGGCCTTTCATTTCACCCGGTGCGCTATCGAGCACATTCCAGATGCGGCAATATTCATCTCTTCCGGCTAGGTCATTTAAAATTAAATGGCTTAACGCGTCATTTTTTTTCATATTAGCAATTGAAACCCTGCCCATATCTCCACGCCCTTTCGATATGCAACCATCCACGAGATATTAAAATATTAACATATTGGGAATAGGTTGACCATAAAAAATTAGAATTTAAGTAAAATGTTAAAATAGACAAAGAATGAACTAAAAGCTTATACTTATTTATACAAAATGTCAATATGCATTTGAAAAAAAATGCAGAAAAACATTTTACGCGCGCGGATCAGTATTAAGGAGGATAAGGCATTAAATGAAAAAAAGAAGAGTTAAGGTCGGAGTTATTGGGTGTGGCGGCATATGTAAATCCACATACATGGAAAACATGGTCCATAAATTCGATATCATTGAAGTGGTGGGAGCAGCAGACCTGATCGATTCCAGGGCACAGTGGATGGCGGATCATTATGGGATCAGGAAGATGTCTGTAGATGAAATCACGGAGGATCCAGAAATCGAGGTTGTTGTCAACCTCACCTATCCTGAATCCCATGTAGAGATTACACAAAAAGCGTTGGAGCACGGAAAGCATGTGTTCTGTGAAAAAATGATGGCACCTACCTTTGAAGAGGCAACCCGGCTGTATGATCTGGCAAAGGAAAAAGGGCTCCATTATACCACGGCACCGGATACCTTTTTAGGCGCCTGGGAACAGTCTGCCAGGAAGTACCTGGATGAAGGTATCATAGGTGAGCCAAGAACGGTGCATGCCCAGATAACCATGCATTATGATTTGGAAACGCCGTTTTTTGACACGGAGCCGAAGCATTTCTTCTTTCCCTTGCATTATGGCGGAGGCTTTCCCTTTGACCTGGGCGGGTATTATCTTCACGAAATGATAAACCTGTTAGGCAGCGTGAAGCGTGTCACGGGCTTTGGAGGAAACCTCTACCCGGAAAGAACCTATCTGAATCCAAAGCATCCGAACTACGGCGAGCGGTTTGAGGTTAATACCCCGACTACGTTGATGGCTGCATTGGAATTCGAGAATGGGGTACTGGGCACCTTCCATATCTCATCCGACAGCTCCATGAGCCGCCACTTTGACATAACTGGCATAAATGGAACCTTGCATCTAGGGGATCCCAATGCATTTTGTGATACCATCAGCGTCACCAGGCCGGGGGCAAGGCCGCCGGTAGAGCAGCTACAGCCAGGGCAGCAGCCGGGCAGGAGGTTATCCCCGGAACAGGGTGCCCAGGCCGATGACGATATACAGCAGCTGGTGGAAATGGTGCCTATCGCAACGGTAGAGCTTCCACTGCTCCATGGCTTTTATGATTCCAGCAGGGGCGTGGGTCTGGCAGATATGTGCTATGCAATCCGAAACAACAGAAGGCCAAGATGCCATGTGGATATCGGCTACCATGCCATAGAAATAATTCATGGCATACAGGAATCCTGTAAAACGGGTAGGATATATGAGATGACTTCCCGTTGCAGCAGGCCGGCACCCATCGCACCATCTGCTTATCCGGCTACATGCCAGGAAAGAACATTAGATGATTAATTGAAAAGGGAGGGTTTACAATGAAAAGGAGAATTTTGGTATTTTTATTATGTGTTATGGTGGCAGCAGGATTTCTTGCCGGTTGTAGCAAAGATAAAGTGGATACGTCAACAACGGATGGAACAAAGGGGACGACGGAGACAGATTCAAAAGCGGAGGCAACTCCAAGCACAGAAGCAGATCCAAAGACAGGAACTGATGAGGCAGCCAATAAGGATAAGATAACCATCGGTGTCTCCATGAACGCATTAGACGAGGCACAGACCGTCTGGTACAACCTGTTAAAGGAAAGGGCTGACCAATTAGGCTATGAGATTATCATGTACAATGCAAACAGTGATGTACAGACCCAGATCAGTGATGTTGAAACCCTATGCCAGCTAAAGCCGGATGTTATCATCATCAAGGCAGTGGATACGGAGGGCAGCGTTGCGGCATTTGAAGCTTGCGATGAGGCGGGGATACCTACAATGGCAGTGCATTTTGATGTTAACTATGAAAAGACCTTGAAGCTGACCCTGAGCCAATATACGGCGGCATCAAAGTCGGCAGACTACTTGATAGATTACCTGGATAAGAACCCGGAGGCTACATTAAAGGTTGGATATATCTGGGGTGCACAGTCCCAGCCTGCGACGCAGATGCGCTATAAGGGCTTTAAGGAGCCATTGCTGGAGAAATATCCTGACCGTGTGGAAATCATCGCCGAAAAGGAATGCGGCTGGGATACGACCAATGCACAGAATACGGTAGAGGACTGGATCCAGGCATATCCTGAGATCAACTGCGTGGTCTGCCAGTCCGATGAGATGGCTACCGGCGCCATCAATGCACTGCAATCAGCAAACATTGGCATCGATGAATGCATGGTATTAGGCTTTAATTCATCAAAGGCAGCATTAGAGGCCATCCGTGAAGGGACGATGACCGGCTCGGTACTGTTCGTTATTTATAAGGATCAGGTTGACATTACCATGGCATATGTAGAGGCCGTCGCAAGCGGTGAGAATCTGGCTGGACAGTCAGTGGACATGGGAATTGGAGCTACTACCTTTACTACCATCGACAATGTGGACGAGGTAGAAAAAATGCTGGAATACTAATCTAGTGCTGTTTAGCTAAGATAAATGGCACAGCACACTAGTCTCAGGTTACAGGGAAGCTGGGAAGGCCCCGCCTGCGTGAGGTGAAAATGACACAAGAAATGAGTAAGGATTACATATTAGAAATGAAAGGCATCAGCAAAAGCTTTCCTGGCGTGAAAGCGTTATCGAATGCAAATCTCCGGGTAAAGCCCGGAGAGGTGCATGCGTTAGTAGGAGAAAACGGGGCTGGAAAATCCACCCTGATGAATGTTCTCCTGGGTTCCATTGAACCAAATGACGGTGAAATCATCTATATGGGCAAAAAGGTATTATTCCATTCTCCCCATGAAGCATTATTGAACGGCATCAGTATGGTCCATCAGGAAATGAGCCTGATCCCCTCCGTCAGCGTTGCGGAGAATATCTGGATGGGGAGGGAGCCGGAATTTACCAGGCTCGGCCTGATTAGCGAGAAGAAAAGGCTTGCGCGTACCCGGGCGCTCCTGGATAAATACCACATTAATGTCGACCCAAAAAGCATCGTGAGAACCTTAAGCATAGCGAACATGCAGCTGGTTGAGATAGCCAGGGCCATCAGCTATAACCCCAGGATCCTCATTATGGACGAGCCCACAAGCTCGCTATCGGACAGGGAAATCCTCCTGCTTTACGATATTATAAAGGATCTGGCGAAGGAAGGAACCACAGTGATGTTCATTTCGCATAAGCTGGATGAGGTATTTAAACTCTGCGACCGTATCACGGTTATGAGGGATGGCTCCTATATTAATGATTTTGCTGCTGATGAGATTACGAAGGAAGAGTTAATCGCCCAGATTGCCGGGCGTAAGATATCAGAAATGTATCCCAAGATCCCTTGTGAAATCAAGGATACAGTGCTGGAGGTAAGGAACCTTTCACACAAGGGCCTATTTAAAGACATCAGCTTCCGGGTCAGATCCGGTGAGATCTTAGGCCTATTCGGCCTGGTCGGTGCCGGAAGGACAGAGACCATGGAAGGAATCTTCGGCGTCCGCTCCCTGGATGGAGGTGAGGTCTATCTGGATGGAAACAAGGTGACGATACGTTCCCCGAAGGAGGCGATCCGCCACGGCCTTGCCATGGTGACAGAAGACCGCAGAAGGAATGGGATTATCAGCAACATCAGCGTGAAGTACAATATTTCCCTGGCGAACCTGAGTAGAATCAGCAGGGGTAATATCTGGATAAGAAAGACGAAGGAGAATGGGGACACAAAAGCACTGGCCGAGAAATTGGCAGTTAAAACCCCTTCCTTAAACCAGCCAATCGGTGCCCTGTCTGGCGGAAACCAGCAGAAAGCAATTATAGCCCGCTGGCTGTACACGAATCCAAAGGTATTGATCCTTGATGAGCCGACGAGAGGTATTGATGTAGGTTCTAAATCGGAGATACACCGGATGATTAGCGCATTGGCAGGACAGGGTCTGGCAGTCGTCATGATTTCCTCTGAATGTGAAGAGGTTATGGGGATCAGTGACCATGTCATCGTATTCAACAACGGGCATATCTCGGGAGAGTTTGACCGTTCTGAGTTTAACTCAAAAAGGCTGGTACAAAGTGCTTTTGATGTCGATTTTAAGGAGGTCCATGAAGGTATCAATGAAGAAAATGAGTAATACAAACAAGCTAAACATATTATTGGATAACAAGGCGATTTTAATTTTCCTGCTGCTGTTTATTATAAGCTGCTTCGTATCACCGGTGTTTTTATCATCGAGGAATCTGTTGAATGTTATCCGGCAAATATCGGTAAGTGCCATCGTCGGAATTGGTTTTACCTGCATTATAGCGAGTGCCAATCTCGACCTGTCTGTCGGTGACATGATCGGCCTGCTGGGTGCCGAGATGGCGCTATTAAGCAGGGCAGGCCTGCCCTTTGGCCTGGTTGTCTTAATCGGTGTGTTAACGGGAGCCTTCTGCGGCTTTATGAACGGAATGATCGGCGTCTCCATCGGCCTGCCCCTGTTTATTGTCACGCTGGCTACAGGACAGATTTATAATGGCATTACCCTTTTGATTACGCATAATTCGGCGGTAACGGGGATTTCTCCTGAGTTTAAGGCATTGGGGCAGGGATATTTGTTTAACATTCCGACCCCGATCTATATCATGGTGGGTGTTGGAATCGTGATCTATCTGGTTTTAAATAAGACTACCTTTGGGCGCCATATCATTGCCATCGGAGGAAACAAGGAAGCCGCACATGTGTCCGGAATTGATACAAAGAAAGTGACCGTTGGGGTATATATGCTGTTAGGAGTTTGCGCTTCTGTTGCAGCAGTAGTATTGACCGGAAGGGCTAACTCTGCCCAGCCGTCAGCAGGAGCGGGAATGGCGCTGGATTCAGTGGCAGCAGTAGTTATCGGTGGAACTCCTCTTTCCGGCGGATCAGGAAAGGTGATGGGAACCGTTATCGGCTGCCTGATTGTAGGAACCATTAATAATATGCTGAATTTATTGGGCGTAGATTCAAACTGGCAGTCAGTGGCAAAAGGTTTATTAATCCTTATTGCGGTATCATTGGATGTCTTATCAGACAGATATTTTAAGAAGAGGATGGAAAAAGCATGATGGTATTATACCGCTGACTTGCAGAAGAATGGAGGATTAATTATGAAGAAGCTTTTAGTGGGAATCCAGTTGTATGGGCTCCGTGACCTGCTGGAAAATACACCGGATCATTTTGAGGAGGTCATGGGGCAGGTAAAGCAGTTAGGCTATGATGGCGTTGAGCTGGCCGGCCTCTACGGATTAAAGCCGGAATTCGTGAAGGAGGTTCTGGATCGGGTGGGATTGGTACCCATCTGCGCCCATGTTCCTTTGACGGCTATGCTGGCGGATGCTGAGAAGGTGGCTAGGGATTACGGAACCATTGGCTGCAGATATATCGGAATCCCATATCTGCCTGAGGAATACCGTCCGTTAACGGATGGGTTTGAGACAATCCTAGCAGAAATTGAACGGATCGGAAGGGTTATGCAAGCACATGGAATGACCCTCCTGTATCACAACCATGACTTTGAATTTGTAAAACTGGAGGATGGCACCTATGGATTAGATGAAATCTATAAGAGGCTTCCCAAGGATTTATTGCAAGCGGAGCCGGACACCTGCTGGATAGAAGTAGCCGGGGAAAGGCCTGCAGAATTCGTGAGAAAATATACGGACCGTTGTCCCCTTGTCCATTTAAAGGATTACATAAAGACCGGAAATCCGGCTAATCTGTATAAGCTGATCGGTATTGACACAGAAGAAAAGGAGGCTGATGAGGGCTATTTTGGATTCCGAGCGGTGGGCTTTGGACAGCAGATTTGGGAGCCTGTCTTACAAGCTGCCTCGGATGCGAATGCAGAGTGGGTTATTGTGGAACAGGATGAGCATTATGAACTGGACCCGATGGAATGCACGAGAAGGAGCCGGGAATATTTGCGGATTTTAGGCTGCTAGGAAGGATTTATAAGGAGTATAGCCATGAAAAAAGAAATGCAGGTAGGTATTATTGGATACGGTTTTATGGGACACTGGCATGCAGAGCATATGCCACAGACAAAGGGAATTACAGTGACTGCGATCTGCGATACGGATGAAAATAAAAGGGAAGAAGCCTCCCAAAAGGGATACCGTTCCTATAAGGATTACCGCGAATTGTTACAGGACAATTCAGTGGACACGGTTCTGGTTTCAGCTCCGAACCATTTGCACAAGGAAATGGTAATTGAAGCTGCAAAAGCAGGAAAAAACATTATATGTGAAAAGCCGGCAGCATTAAATATCCAGGAGTTTGATGAGATGGTCCGGGTGGCAAGGGAATGCAAGGTCCAGCTTGAGGTTCACCAGAACCGCCGGTTTGATGCTGATTTCAAATGCGTAAAGGATGTCTTAAATAGCGGGACGCTGGGCAAGGTATTTACTATCGGATCGCGTTTCTTCGGAGCAAACGGATTGGTGCACGACTGGCACCGTTTTCCGGAGTACGGCGGTGGAATGATTTATGACTGGGGCGTGCATTTGATAGACCAAATGCTGGATTTGAACCTGGGTAAGGCTGTTTCTGTATCTGCCAATGTCCATAATGTCATTAACCCGGAGGTTGATGATTACTTTAATGCCATGTTTCAATTTGATAACGGATTGTCATATGTGATAGAGATAGGGACTTACCTGCTATATCCCCTCCCACGCTGGTATATGGCCGGCGATACGGGCACATTAATCATTAAATCGATGCTCGATGACGCTGAGCTATACCGGAGCGGCTCCCATGTGGAAAAGCTGCCTGATTCTGTACTGGAGACAAAAGCCGGACCCACAAGGGCGATGGCAAAACGGGCAGAAGAGGAGCTTGTAAAACAGGTTCTGCCTACGGGAAAACCAGAATGGCAGATGTTTTACGAAAATTATTTAGCCGCTTTAAATGGTGAGGCTGAGTTAGCGGTAACAAATGCCCAGGTGCGTGAAGTATTGCAATTGATGGAAGCAGTGCGCCTTTCGGGAAGAAAACATGCATCAGTGGATTTAAAATAAAACAGAAGGAGATGGAACATAATGGGTGTTGAGCTACGAATACCGACGGGCGGCTCCTATGCATTGACGGAGCAGTTCCGTGAACTTGGGGAGCGCGTTGCGTTTCCCGATTTAAACTTACATAAGGTGGAAATGGATGGAATGAAGGGGTATGAATTCAAGCTCCGGAATCCATGGTATACAGAATTTCCGGTATCCTGTGCGGAAGATATGGAAGTGGGCATTAATGGATATGCTGTCCAGAAGGACAAGATTTTCTTTGTTATCCGGGATCAGGCCGTTCCTTTCAAATATGCAAAGAATTTATATGAGCTGCAATGGGGATTGGGCGAGGTGGCCCAGATCCGGATGCTGGATGGGCAACTGCAGGCGGTAGTGAAAGAGGCCAATGATGTGGAAATTAAATTTTTACTGCGGACAGCCTTTGAAGGATACCATTTGCCGAATAACAGGATAGAATACGAATTTAAGAGAAATATGGGGGTGATATAAGTGAAATTAGGTGTTAGTTTATATAGCTTTGCCGGAGATCTCCAAACCGGTGCATTGACAGTTGACGATGCCCTAAGATACTGCGCAGCCCTAGGATGTGAGGGCGTGGAATTGATCGGAGAGCAGCATATACCGAATTGGCCTAATACAAAAATAAGTGACTTAGACCATATCAAAGACCTTTGCAAGGAGCTGGGGCTGGAGATATTCTGCTTCAGCTATTATATGAATGCCCTAAGCCATTATGACAGGCGTGCCACCATGGAGGAGCACTTGGAAATGGTAAGGCTGGGTGCCGCTACAGCCTCCTATCTGGGCACCAAGATAATGCGTCCCGCATTTTATGGCGTGCCTGTAGAAAATATGCTAGAGATGATTAAGGCAGGGCTTCCCATCGCTGAAAAATACGAAATTATCTGGGGTGTGGAGCTTCATGCGCCATTTCCTCCCGCATATTACATTGATGCCTTGGAAAAAATAAATTCACCTTGGTTCAGGTTAATCCCGGACTTCTCCTGCTGGCAGACGGCTGGTGCAGCCGGACACTTCCAGGCAAATGACGTGGAAACATTAAGACCGCTATTAAAATGGACAGTTCACTGCCATGGAAAAGGGCATGTATTTGATGAACGCGGAGAAGAACCTAATACGCCATATAAGGATCTTATGAATATTTTAAAAGAATATGGGTATGAGGGCGCTGTAGTTGCTGAAAGCGAGGGATGGATTACAAATTATAAACCGACCTTAGATGTTGTAAAAACTCACTTTAAACTCTTGGAGAAATATGGAAGATAAAGACATAAGGATTTGAAAAAGTGAAAATTTAATTTTACCCAGGATTGGCTTCGTAGAATTTACGGAGCCGGTTCCCTTTTTTTATAGGAGTCGGTTATTTTTTTATAGGGCGGTTCTTTTTTATAGGGGCGGTTCTTTTTTATAGGAGCCGGTTCTTTTTTTTATAGGAGCTGATTCCCTTTTTCATAGGAGTCTATTTCCTTTTTTCAGAAAGGTTGACAAAAGTTATTTGTAAGCATATAATAACCAAAACATATAATACAAATATGCAAAACATGATATTAATCTAATTTACAGTAATACAATGCTCTATAAATATTTGGTTATTGGTTTTACCAATAACCAGCTGATAGTTTTAACGATTAACACTTATTTTTTAATTGTGTTAAATTCTGATATATATATTTTTTTACAATCTGGATATATATTTTTAGCTCACAGCAATGTTAACAATATCGTTGTCATCCGGAGGGTAATTATAAGGAGTAGCTTATGGGCATTGAAATCAGAACATCAAAGGAAAATGTGGACTGGGACAGAATAAGTAATATATTACGGCACTTCGGACTAAGTCATGAGGATGGGGCAAGGCAGAAATTGATCTTTGAACGCAGTTATGCAGTAGCCTTTGCCTATGAGGGAGATTTGCTGATTGGCTGTGGAAGGGCGTTGTCAGATGGAATATGCCAGGCTGCCATATATAACATCGCAGTTGATCCCCTCTATCATGGAAAACAGATAGGAAGAGTAATTATTGACTCCTTGATTAGCCAATTACAAGGCTGTACTATAATTTTATATACCCATCCCCAGACCGTAGCGTTATACGAAAAATTTGGTTTTCGCAGACAGAAAACCGGTATGGTTCTTCTGCAAAAAGAGCAGAAAGAAGTGGAATGGATGGAAAAGGAAGGCTTTTTGTTACCGAAAGCCTATCGCTTTGGAGATAACCCTCATGAAATATAATAAGAAGCATCATTTATTAAATAATAAAAGGTATAAAACCATGCAAAAACATAGTATATATATATGAGTAATATAATTAACCTTAATTCTGAATCAGGAGCTGCCGATTGCATCCTGCGGACTACATACTCTAGATGATGAAACAGCAAAAATAGAGAGAGTTTGCGTTTTGTAAGTTGGTTTTTATGAAAAGTGAAATTATATACCCGATTGGAATAGAACGAAGGAAGGTATTTTTAAAATTGTTCATACTGAAGAAATATTTATAATAATGAAAGCGAGGAAGGAAATATGGGAAACGAGATCAAAGCCGACAACATTGCAAGGTCAGAATTAGCAAATGAGATATCAAAATCAGGTGCTTTTGTCAGACAGAAAAACCGCTTTACAACACCCTTTGGGAATGGGGAAGGAGAATTGCCGGTAGAAGCCCATCGTTATCGTCTCTTATGGGCAGCTATTTGTCCCTGGGCGCACAGACAGGTGATTGCATTTCAGCTCCTGGGTCTTGATAAGGTGATCAGCATTGGTAAGGTGAATCCTGTTAGGACAGAGCAGGGCTGGGAGTTCTCTCTTGATGAAGGCGGTGTAGATCCGGTGCTTGGAATTCGTTTTCTTCCTGAAATCTATGCAGCAACTGATCCGGAGTATACCGGAAGAGCTACGGTGCCCACTATCGTAGATGTAAGGACAAAGAAGGTAGTGAACAATGATTATTTCCGGTTAACAAACTATTGGGAAACCGTATGGAAGCCCTTTCATAAAGAAAATGCACCTGATCTGTATCCGGAAGAATTAAGAGCGGAAATTGATGAGCTGAACGATATTATTTTTCATGATGTAAATAATGGGGTATATAAAGCAGGATTTGCGACCTCCCAGGAAGAGTATGAAAAAGCATATGATACCTTGTTTGAAAGGCTGGATTGGCTGGAGGAAAGACTGTCTCATCAGAGATATCTATTTGGAGACCGTATTACCGATTCCGATATCCGCTTGTATGTAACCTTAGCTAGATTTGATATCGCATATTATCTTGTTTTCCGGACAAATCGCAACAGATTAATTGATTTCCCGAACCTTTGGAATTATGCGAAGGATTTATATCAGACTCCGGGATTTGGTGATACAACCGACTTTGATGCGATCAAACGGGGATATCATTTAGGAAGTATAAGCAGTAATCCCTATCAGATACTTGCAAAGGGGCCGGATTTGGCTATTTGGAAGAAACCTCATGACAGTGCCGTGAAATTTCTGG
>JARKQP010000605.1 GCA_029974875.1 Mobilitalea sp. | reverse complement strand
GGAAGTGGTGATATTATATAATTATGCCTTAAGGCCTGCCAAGCCACTTGGAACATCTCATTATCATGGTCTGCTATCATGACATGCTTCATCTCGACACTCCTCAACTATCTATCTTATGTATCAAGATTATAACATTATGGCTTCCATAAATCAAAGTTTTGTCTTATGGAGTAAATCTACAAAGTAATTTAATGTTTAACCCCAAAGCATTATTTTAGTCATATTCAGGCCGTATAGCCGTATTATAGTTAATACCACCATCGAATTCGATAAAGAATTGTGGCACTATAAGCTTAATCATAATATAATAAGGATGGATGGATCCTGTGGTTGATATCCTTTTGCTGAGTGTTCCCGCATCTGGAGCAGGAATTGATAAAAGGGTAAAAAAATTCATTGAAGCAGAGAAGTTCACTCAAAAAATAGCAGGAGAATAGAGCATGGAACAAGAATTCAATTTGGAACGATATCTTTCCAATGGTGTCGAAGGCATTGTAAAAGGAGCCCTTCGCGCTACATTTAAGGATCCAAGGGAGAGCCTCTTTATTGCCAGATATGCCCTTGCCAGCAAGGAAGCCACCAGACTTCGCCGGGAAGCAGAGGCACGGGGAGAGCACATTCCCCCATTTTTAATTGCCAGTATCACAAGCAGCTGTAATCTCCACTGTGCCGGCTGTTATTCCAGGGCAAATCATTCCTGTGGGGATAAGGAGCCTGAGCATCAGCTGACGCCCGCCCAGTGGCTTCGCATTTTTCAGGAGGCCAAGGATATGGGAATTGGCTTTGTTCTCCTGGCAGGAGGCGAACCGATGCTGCGCAGGGATGTGATTGAAGCCGCAGGCCATATTCCCGAGATCGTATTCCCGGTCTTTACAAATGGAACCATGATGAATGAGCAGTACCTAGGACTTTTTGATAAATTCAGAAATTTAATACCGGTGTTCAGTATCGAGGGACATAAGGAAAAGACCGAGGAACGGCGTGGGATCGGCGTATATAAGCGTGTTATCTCCGCTATGGAGCAGATGAAGAAAAACCACATCCTATTTGGTGCTTCCGTTACAATGACAAAAAATAATTTAGATGAAGTAACCTCCACAGAGTTTTTAAATCAGTTAGCAGGGTATGGATGTAAATTAGTATTTTACATAGAATATGTACCCGTATCCGAAGCCACAAAAGACCTGGCACCGGAGGCT
>JARKQP010000583.1 GCA_029974875.1 Mobilitalea sp. | reverse complement strand
CTGGAGGTGAGGTCAAACTGTGCCTCCTTGTCTTGTAAGCTATGCCCTTCACCCTCATAGAACAATGCAATGACGCTCTTCTTGTTTATCCGTAAAGCGTTATAAAACGCCATACTGTGGTCGGCGGTCACATTCTGGTCTTCCATACCAGTCCATAATAATACCGGGGCATTCACATTTTCAGCCCAATAAAGGGGATTGTTGTTACAATACAATACTTTATTATGGGAGAAAGGTGTCCCCATTTTAAACACATTATCCATTATACGCACCTGATCAGGAAAAAGAAAGTTATAATTAAAGGCATGGTAAGCCCAGATGAGATCACTAGGCCCGCACCCGGAGACATAGGCTGCAAAACGGTCTGAATGGGTCGCAATGAAATTTACTCCATATCCACCAAAAGAATGCCCTATCAAGCCTATTTTATCCTTGTCGATCAGCGGATTACCATCCAAGGCAGTCAACGCATTGTCCACACAATCCAAAGCATCCATTCCCGGGCCCTCTTTTCCCTGTACCAGCACATCGGGCAGATATACAAAATACCCTTTTTCCAAAAATAAACGTATATTAAATCCCCCGCCATCATAACAGGATGGGTATGGATACCGGTTCGCACGATCCCGCTGCCTTTCATAGATATGCACCACCATCGGATATTTTCCGGAAGGAGTATGATTCAATGGATAATACAAGACTCCATTGAGTGGAATCCCGTCCTTGTTGGTATAGGAGATAATTTCCTGTCTTAAGGAAGAAATCGCCTTATCTTCTTTATTGCTCTCGTATACTATCTTTTTCGGCTTGCCGGTCTCTTTATAGACCAGACGGGGCGGCATATTGTAATCCTCTTCTGTATAACTGAAATGAGAGTAGGTCTTATTATAAATGAAATATTCAATATGCCTGGAAGTGGGTGCAATCACAGGAGTGATATTCCCTTTGTGCCATAACACATAAGATGTTATATTTTCGTGGGGATCATACAGTTTAATTACCAGAGGTGCCTTCATATCCACCTCTCTCTTACTGAGACTAATATTGAGTGTGGAATTCCCTTCTCTCCTCCCGTTGACGATAGTTGTTTGATAAACCTCGAAAAACGCTGTCTGGGCCAGTCTCCCGGTTTTCAGGTCATACATCCATAATCCTCCGTCACCTTCGAACAGTAGGGCTTTGCCGTCATCGGTAAACCAGGGGGTAGCGGATTCCGCAAATCCGAACCGGGGTTCCCCTGGCCCTTTTACAGAGTGAATAGCCTTTTTGCTTCCGGTTGATATATGGTATAAATACCATGTTTGATCTTTGAAAGAGAGGGCATACTCTCCATTGCGGGAGAGGTATAATGCAGGGAGAATCGTGTCCATGACCGAATAGCGATCCTGCTCCCTGTCATACACCTGCATCAGTAACAGGGCCCGCTCACGTGAATAATCCTGCAACAAATAAGGATCAAAACTGAGAAAATAGCGTTCACTGCCGGTATGGGCATTTTTCTTGAGGCGGTCAGTTCCTATCCGTTGCACTG
>JARKQP010000578.1 GCA_029974875.1 Mobilitalea sp. | reverse complement strand
ATATTTCATACCGGCCTTTTTGGCTTTGGCTGCCCATTCCCGAGGATTGTAGAGGTCGGGGTTAAAATGGTCGAAATATTTCTGATACGCTTCGTCCGGGATCCGCTCCCTTTGCTTCACCCATTCATGCCGTGCCGGCAGGGCATATATGCCCCAATGGATAAACATACCGAACCGGTCGTTGGTCCACCATTCCATCCTTTGGGCTTTCTGTTCTTTGGTTTCACTCCATGCCTGTCGTTGTGAAAACAGCAAATTACTGCTAACCATAGTGAAAAAGACAACAGCCAGAATCATTTTTTTTGTGTTCATAGCGATTAAACGTTATAAGTTGTTTATTATAATAAAGTGCCATGTAGGTAATTACCGGACAGAATTTCGTGCCGGCGATATCTACTCTTCAATCAGAAAGCTGTCTCTTAGCCGGATATCACTGGAAGCAGCCCCTATCATTACTGTAAACTCACCCGGCTCAGTGATACTTTGCATGTATATGTTATATAATGCGAGGTCATCGTGTGTCAATGTAAATTCCACGTTTTTTGATTCATCTTTCCGGATATGGATCCGTTGAAAATCTTTCAGTTGAATGGGAGGAGTGACCACTGAACTTACGTTGTCACGTACATAGAGTTGTACCACCTCATCTCCATCGATACCGCCTGTATTGGTCACAGTGCAGGATATCCGCACATGATCCTGTTCTACTTTTACGGAAAGATTATCATAACGGAAATTGGTATAGCTTAGTCCGTATCCAAAGGCATACAGTGGTGAACTGCTCCCATCGACATAATCAGCCTGCCTGCCTAATGAGTAATATACCGGTAATTGCCCTACTGAACGTGGGACGGAAACCGGTAACCTGCCTGCGGGATTATAATCTCCAAAAAGGATATCAGCAATAGCACGGCCTCCTTCCTGTCCCGGATACCATGCTGTCAGCAGCGCATCGGCTTTTACCGAAGCATTGTTCATATTGAGCGGCCGTCCCTGTATATAGACTACGATCAATGGTTTTCCGGTATCGGCGAGAGCATCAAGCAGCTTTT
>JARKQP010000528.1 GCA_029974875.1 Mobilitalea sp. | reverse complement strand
TTTCTGATCTTTCCAATATAACTTTCTTTCAACATAGATTTCTTTCCAGCATAAATTACACACACAACACATTATGTAGGAGGTATCAGGGACACCTCCTACATCTGATGTCAATCCACTAAGTAATCCGCTTAAACAGGCTTGTAATTATCTAATATTTCCTGAAGCGTATCCTGGTTCAGATCAGGATTGTTCCATTTGAAAAGCTGCTTCAAGCCTTCCTCATCAAAGAATTTATAATCCGGATTTCCTGTTACACTTTGGTACTCTTTTGCGGTTTCCGCATTATCAATGGCAAACATACCTACGGTATTCGTAGTAAAGGATCCATCATCATTGACCGGAGTTCCCTGTATGGCATTAATAACCTTAATAATCGTAATGAACGGATCAAATGACAGGCATGCTGTTGCATATGCATATACCTGTATACCGGATTCAAAATTTGCTACCATTTCATTAGGAAAATCAATTGTTACCATCTTTACCTTATCTGCCCTTCCTGCATCCTGGATTGCCTTTACCGTTGCCTCATGTGCTCCGGTTGCCCCGCTTCCGACATAGAAAATTGCATCCAATTCAGGGTTAGCTGCTAAAAAGCTTTCTGTCGCTGCTGTTGCATCAGAAGCCTGTGTATGTCCGCGGGATTCTCCAACGATTTCAATTCCGTACTCTTCACAGGCCTTAGCAAGTCCAACTTCTCTTGCGTCACAGGTTGTATCACCTTTTGGCTGTGAGATAATAGCAATCTTTTTATATCCCTGCTCGCCCATCCATTTTCCGCAGTTGTAGCCTGCCTCTTGTTCATCCTCATAGCAGTTTCCAACATAATAGGGTGATGCTTCAACCAAAGCTTTGATTTCCGGATCACTGATACTCCTTAACGTGATTCCCCAATAAACACCTGCTTCTTCACATAGCTGAGTCACCGTAGGCAATACTGAATCCGAGGGAGGGCAAATAACAATTCCATTTACACCCGCTGCAATCTGGCTTTCTACGAAGCTAAGAACTCCGTCCGGCGTTAGATCGGAAGGCGCATTAATAATCAGGCCATTTGTCTCCTCCTGTAAAATGTTCATGTTTGTCCGCATAATCTCAAAAGATGTCAGACCGCTTTCCGGGAACGGAACTGCGAAGGTATATTCTTTTAGTTTAAAATCGCCAGCTGCTGCATCGCCCCCTGCATTGTCCTCTGATGCTGCAGGTGTTACTTCTGTTCCTGTAGACGTACTTTCTGTTCCCTTGCTAGCCCCACACCCGATTAATAGCGTGGATACCATGGCTACTGACATTAATAATGCTGCTACCCTTTTTTTCATTTTTTTCCTCCTTAATTATATTTACTTTATTTACTTAATTACTTTCATATTTTTACGGTCGAAGCAAATTCCGATGGCAGCTAAAAATATAATTCCCTTAATTAATTGCTGGTTCTGGGCACTGATACGCAGTATGGTCATAC
>JARKQP010000422.1 GCA_029974875.1 Mobilitalea sp. | reverse complement strand
GTATTTTTTTCAATAATTTTTCTCTGTTTCCCGCTTGGATTTATCGAATGATATCCTAAAGGAAGTTCACCAATATGTTCAATAAGCTTAATCCGCAGCTTCGCTACTGTATTGAAAGCTGTTATGTGGGAGAAAAGCAGTGCCACCCCATAGATTCCAAAAGCCATTGAAATTAACATAACAGCCTGCCATCCCAGCTCTATCAGGTAGGACTGATTTAATTTTGAAAACTCCCCCATCGACTGCACAATTTCCTTTGCAACATTGTACACACAGATATAAGCGCTTAAATTTAGCACAGCGGCAACCGCGGCTAAAATAATGGAAAGCGCCATTGTAATTTTGAATTTGCCCATATAGCCAAACAAGCAGACCAATACGCTTTTTTCCTTCATAGCTACATTTCCTCCTAATATTTTAGTTAGTACGAGCTAACCACTTGACTTTAAAAAAACCGTGTTATAGTATTGAAACACTGTTTCAATGGATATTGTATGCGTTTCTTATGAATCTGTCAAGGCTTTTCTTTCTTGACAGATATTAGCAAGTCCTATAAAATAAAAACAGTGTTTCAATATCTGGATAGGAGGTTCTAGGATCTATGGCTAAAATAATAGCTGGAGTTTCTGCACGACTGTTGGATTGTGCCAAGGAAGAATTTTTAGATAAAGGCTTTCAAAATGCATCCATTCGGGATATCGCAAAAAAAGCGGACACAAGTCCGCGTGCGGTTTATACCCGATTTGCAGATAAAGAAGGGCTCTTTGCTGCTATTGTAGAACCTGTTGTTGATGAGTTTCTGGATTTTTTTCAGGACTCGGGCAATGTCTTTTGGGAGGAGCAGGCGAAAGCCACCGACGCACCTGAATTTTCTTCTGATTCTATCAAAATCTATATTCAAATGATTGATTTTGTATATGACCATGTAGATGAATTTGAATTGATTTTAAGATGCTCGGAAGGAACCCGTTATTCCGGTTTCATAGAACAGCTCACGATAATAAATTGCAGGCATATAGAAGAATACCATAAAGAAAAAAATATCCATGTTCCGAATTTTGAAGCCATGATGAAGCTCCTCCATATGTTGACACATTCTTTCTATGCCGGTTTATTTGAACCGTTATCGCACAGAATGGGCCGGGATGAAGCCCACTTTTATGTGTGTAAAATGTGCGACTTTTTCATTTTTGGGATACAGGGATTATTGGGAAGGTAGATTTTCCGGTGCTTTTTTCATAAAAAAACTCCCTCTGATTAATTTTTTTCTCAATTTTTCAGCTAGGGAGTTCTTTTATTCACTTTTACACCATTTTTTCTTGGATCTTATCTGCTTTTCTATTCTGCCTTTTCTGGAATGCATCATAAATTTTCTCAGCCTAATTAATCCTCCAACTGCTCCTTGGACACTAAGTTTCCGTCCCTCCAAATACGCTCAAGGTTATAAAACAGGCGGTCTTCCTTAGAAAATACATGTACGACCACATCGCCGTAATCCATCAGAATCCAGCTGGCAGAACGCACTCCTTCGATTCTCTTTGGCTCAAAGCCGTTCCTGCCAAGTGTTTCCGATACAGAGTTCACCAGGGCGTCTACCTGTGAAGAGTTTGTACCATTTGCAATGATAAAATAGTCCGCAATAATGGAGATATCCTTGATCTCGATAACCTGAATATCCTCACCCTTTTTCTCTTCTAAGGCTTCATATGCCAATTTAACCATTTTCTTTGATTCGTCCATAACAATCCCCTTTCATTTCTTTTTTCCTAAAGTCCGGTATTATAATAACACTACCCTAAGCCGCCTTCATCCGGCTGCCGGAACAGGTTTTGCTCCCGGTAATACTGGTATGTTTCAAAGGTCAGAGCATCAATATCCCCACCGCTCTCCTGCAGATAATCCAACATATTTTCTAATACCATCTCCACGGCTTTATCCAAATCGGAATATGCCATCTCCCGTATCCCCCAAATTCCCGGAAGTGGCTTACGGTATGGCTCAATGTAATCTGCCGTAAAAATAATCTTTTCTAATAGCCCCATAGCCGGGCGTCCTGTCGTATGGTAGGTAATCGCACTGATGATCTCCTTGTCCTGGACACCATATTTGATCTGCGCATATAAAGCGCCTACCTTTGCATGGAGTAAATGAGGGCATTTTCTTTCGATATCCGTGACGGGAATATGGTATTTCACGCATTCCTCCAGCAGCTGCTGGCCTGTAAGATACTTTGCACAGTCATGCAGGATTCCAGCTATCCCGGCCTTTTCCATATCACAGCCATACAGGAGTGCCATATCACAGGCAACCTCCTCCACTCCGACGCTGTGTAAATAACGTTTTTCCTTTAACCGCTTTTTCAGGCTTTCCCTGATCCCATCAAGCTCCATCACGTCCCGTCCTCCGAAGCCGTGCTGTATAAGCGCTGGATTTCAATATAGTCAAGTACTTCGCCCGGCAAATAATAACGTACTGATTTGCGTTCAGCCACCCGTTCCCTGATATCACAGGAGGATACCTGCATTGTAGGCATATTAAGCAATATAATATTTGCGTTAAACTGCTGCTTCAGCAGCTCCACCTGCTTTGCCAATGCCTCCTGGTCACCATGATCCCTGTTGGCGGCAGCAATGGTGCAGCTGTCAAATATAACCTGGGGCTGGTACCATTTATGCATCATAAAAAGAGAATCTGCCCCTACAATAAAGTAATAGTCCGTATCCGGATTCTGCATTTTTAAAATAGACATAGTATCAGCTGTGTAGGTCATTCCGTCCCGTTCCAGCTCAATCGTAGACAATTCAAAATGAGGGTTCCCCTTGATTGCCAGCCGTATCATGTCCACCCGCTGCTGCTCCGTTATGTCCTCAGGCTTATCTTTATGGGGAGGGTTCTTCGAGGGGATAAATAGCACCCGGTCTAGGCAAAGCTGCTCATATGCATTTTCCGCCAGGAACAAATGTCCAAAATGAATCGGATTAAAGGTTCCGCCCATGATTCCAATCTTTTTCATATTTTTACCCGTGACTTTTATTTTTGATGTTTATCTTACTTTTCTTACTTATTTTGATTTTACTTTCTTTTCTTTAGGGAGCTCAATCTTCTTTTTATCCTTTGATTCCCTGTACAAGACAATCTTCTTTCCAATCACCTGGACTACCTCGGAATGTGTGCGCTCAGCCAAAATTCCTGCCAGCTCCTTCGGGTCATCCATACAATTTTTTAATACTCCTATCTTTATTAACTCCCTTGCCTCCAATGCCTCATCAACACCTTGGGTTAATTCCGGAGTCAAGGAGGATTTGCCGATCTGATAAATAGGGTCTATCGTCATAGCAAGACCTTTTAAATATGCCCTTTGCTTCGTTGTCATCTGTAAACTCCTTTCCTGTGCTCAGTTATTATTTATAATAATCAAACTGTAAACCGTACATTCTTACGGTATCGCCTTCCTGGATTCCTGCCTGCTCCAATTGTTCCAGGATACCATTGGTCCTTAAGAAATTCTGGAAGAACCCAAAGCCCTTTTCTGAGTCTAAGTTCGTATAGCCCAGCATCCGCTCGATCCGGGGACCTTCTACAACAAATGTGTGCTCTTCCTCCTGCCATACCTCATAAGGCAATGTGGACTGTGCCATATCCTCAGGGAAGAATTCCTTCTCGAATACGACGGGCTCCTGGTTCAGTCCATTTAGCATCCCCTTTACATGATAGAGCAGCTCCTTCATTCCCTTGCCGCTGACTGCAGAGATTGCAAAGACCGGGATTCCCTTTGGTTCAAAGGTTTCTTTTATTCTTTTTACAACCTCCTCCGCTTCATCCTCCGGGAGTACATCCGTTTTATTTGCCGCAATGACCTGGGGACGCTTTGCCAGCTCCGTATTATAAGCCTCCAGCTCATCATTGATTAAATTAATATCCTGGATTGGATCTCTTCCTTCCGTAGAGGCCGCATCCACCAGATGAACAATTACCTTGGTACGCTCTATGTGGCGCAGGAATTCATGCCCAAGGCCAAGTCCTTCTGAAGCGCCCTCAATCAGTCCCGGAATATCAGCGATAACAAAACCGCCTCCCTCCAGGTCTACCACCCCAAGGTTCGGGCTAAGTGTTGTAAAATGGTAGTTTCCAATCTTCGGTCTGGCATTTGTTACGCGGGACAATAAGGTTGACTTTCCTACATTGGGGAAGCCCACCAGACCAACATCAGCAATTACCTTAAGCTCAAGGATAACATCCATTTCCTGTGCCTTCTGTCCCGGCTGTGCATACCTAGGAACCTGCATGGTAGCTGTTGCATAATGCTGGTTACCCTTTCCTCCTCTGCCACCCTTTAGGATCACTTCCCTTGTATGGCCATGGGACATATCCACAACAACTTTTCCTGTCTCCTTTTCACGGATTACAGTTCCCGGTGGTACCTTAACTACTACATCTTCTCCGTCCTTGCCGGTACAGCGCTTATTGCCGCCATTTTCCCCATCCTTCGCACTGTATTTCCTGATATACCGAAAGTCTGACAGGGTATTCAGCCCCTCATCCACCTCAAATATCAGGTCTCCGCCCCTTCCGCCGTCACCGCCGTCCGGGCCGCCTGCCGGAACATATATCTCCCTCCGGAAGCTGACATGACCATCGCCGCCTTTCCCGGATCTGATATGAATTTCCGCTCTATCTGCAAACATATACACACCTTTCCCAATGGCTTCTCAAGAGCCGGAATAACTCTTGGAAGTTGGAACAATCCTATGAAGCCGTTCCAGCTCTACCATTGCCTTAAGAATTAGAATAATTCTTTTCTAACATCAACTTAATTATCACAAATTTATACTGCTTATCATGATAAAGCTTTCATCATTATAAAGCATTCACCACTGTAAAGCTTTCATTACTATGAAACCCTCATCACTGTAAAGCTTTCACCACTATAAAACGTTCATCACTATAAAGCTTTTACCGCTGCAAAGCTTTCAACATTGCAAATCGGATCCACAATTCACATTATCATTATTACCATTCGCTTCAATGCTTATTATAATAAGATTTTTTCACAAATACAACTATCCTACGGCTAAGATTCCTTATAAAATCCACTAAATTTTCACTATGCTGCGGGATACCACAAATTTACAGGATACAGCAACGGTTTCTGGCACCCCTTTGCTTTCCAGATTTTACAACGAATCTTAACCGTCATAAAAAACCCCAAATTCAGGATCACTCGAGAATTTGGGGTTATCAACGAATGCTATAATTATTTTGCTTCAACTGGGTAAACACTTGCTTGCTTCTTATCTCTACCCTTACGTTCAAACCTGACAACGCCGTCAACTAAAGCAAATAATGTATCATCACCGCCGCGTCCTACATTAACGCCTGGATGAATCTTTGTTCCGCGCTGTCTGTAAAGAATATTTCCTGCAAGAACAAATTGACCATCTGCTCTTTTTGCACCCAATCTCTTGGATTCGGAATCTCTACCATTCTTGGTAGAACCAACACCCTTTTTATGAGCGAAAAATTGAAGGTTCATTCTTAACATGTCCTACACCTCCTACATTCTAATTGACAAGCTGGTCAAATATCATCTTTGTCAGCCTGCTGACCATCCTGCCTGCCTACAAGTGAATCTATATCATCTGCTATAACCCTAAGTTACTTAGTTTTCACCTGTTTAATCTTAATATACCTGGATGAATATTCATCCGCTACACCCTGAAGCCCTAAAGCCAGGGAGCTTAATAAAAGATTTGCATTGCTGCTCACCGGTGAAGCCACATGAAATTCCATCATTCCTGTCTTCTCATCCTCTTCCAGCTCAAATTGGTCCGAGGTGAAGTTCTCGATAGAATTAATTGTATTGATTACCAGAGCCGATACCGCTGAACATACAACATCGCTGCCTTCTTCGGAGAAACCAGCATGTCCTGCCAGCTTAAAGCCGGTAACCATACTCTCTGCATTTTTATAAATGGATACGTTTATCATATCTCATTCCCTATTACGCATTGATCTTTTCAATCTTTACCTTGGTATATGGCTGTCTATGACCATTCTTCTTGTGATATCCGGATTTTCTCTTGTATCTGTAGACAATAACCTTCTTGTTCTTGCCTTCTTCAACAATCGTTGCTGCTACAGTTGCATTAGCTACAGTAGGGTCACCTACTACTAATTTGTCATCCTTGTTCACTGCAAGCACTTGATCGAAAGTATAAGCTGATCCTTCTACTCCGAGCTTTTCAACTTTAATGATATCGCCTTCCGCTACCTTGTACTGTTTTCCACCAGTTGCAATAATTGCGTACATCTTGGCACCTCCTATTATCATTACTCGCCAACTGCGGTGACTGATTGC
>JARKQP010000396.1 GCA_029974875.1 Mobilitalea sp. | reverse complement strand
TGAAGAATTACATAAACTAGGATAGAATAAAGGAAGAGGTGATGATGTGCAGATAAATGAATCCACAGAGAACTATCTAGAAATGATACTTATTTTGAAGCAACAAAATGGACAGGTCCGTTCCATCGATATCGTCAACGAGTTGGGCTATACGAAGCCCAGTATCAGCGTGGCTATGAAAAAGCTGCGTGAAAACGGATACATTAACGTGGATGAAAACGGATACATTTCCTTGGAAGCACAGGGCTATGAAATAGCTGCCCAAATGTATGACCGGCATCAGACGCTTACCAGCCTGCTGATCGCCGCCGGTGTGGATAAGGAAACTGCTGAGAAGGATGCCTGTAAAATGGAGCATGTCATCAGCGATGAAAGTTACCGGTGCCTGAAAAATTATTTTAGTAAAACCAAATCCGGTGCAAAGTGAAACCTAGGATTCACCGTGCACTAGTGCAGCATCCGCTAAATATCTGAACCCGGTTCCATGAAGAAGCTTAATGGGACCGGGTTCAGATATTTTTGCAAAGCGTTATTCCTTTATTTTTCAATTGAGCCGGCCGCCTCAGTTTTATGGCAGGCTCATCCTAACTTCCAGCCGATGGAACGGCTTCTCATATTTACAAAGTCAGCGTAGATTCCCTTTTCCTTTATTAATTGGTCATGGTTCCCACGTTGTATAATTCTGCCCTGGGAAAGTACCAGAATCTGATCCGCGTTCCGGACAGTCTTCAAACGATGGGCTATCATAATAATCGTTTTGTTCTTAGTAAGCTCGGCGATGGCATCCTGCAGGTGCTTTTCATTTTCAGGATCCACATTCGCAGTTGCTTCATCTAAAATAATGATCGGTGCATCCTTTATTATGGCACGGGCAATGGATATTCTCTGCTTTTCTCCCCCCGATATGGTTGCACCTGCTTCGCTAATGACTGTCTGATATCCTTCCGGGAGCTGTTCAATAAATTCGTGGCAGCAAGCCTTTTTTGCAGCCTCTACCACTTGCTCATGAGTGGCCTCAGGCTTCCCGAATTTGATATTATTCTCTATGGTATCATGGAATAGGTATACATTTTGAAATACCATGCTGATATTGTCCAAAAGACTATCCAAGGTATAATCCTTTACATCGCGCCCTCCGATGGTAATTACCCCTCCATCCACATCCCAGAACCGGGAGATCAGGTTACAGATAGTGGTCTTCCCTCCTCCGGAAGGTCCAACAATAGCTGTTGTGGTCTTCTCAGGTATCGTAAAGCTCACATCATCAATAATTTTCCTGTCATCATAGGAGAAGGTAGCATGCTCCACCCGGATATCGTGGTTCTTTGGCTGTATCCTGACTCCATCTGTATCCATGACCGGAGTTTCAAAAATCTCCCCGATACGGTCAACGGATTGGTCTACAATACGAAGCAGCGCCGAATACATACCGGCAGATTCTAATTGTCCATAGACAATAAAGGAGGATATTATCATCAATAGGGCATTAATCAGGCTCATGCTTCCATTCAGGCAAAACACAATGGACGAGGCAACCATTAGAAGTGCAAATAATTTAAGCAGTACGGTCTGGCCGCACATATAAGGTATGAATCTCTTTTCCAGGGCGTAGCAGATATTATTGGCTTCATCAATACTGGAATCCACCTTTTTATTCGCCTGCTTCGCCAGATTATAGGATTTGACAACTGTAATTCCCTGCACATATTCCAAAACGGCATCCACCAGGGCAATGTCAGCAACGATTTTCCTTGGAGAAACCTTAAGGGACGCCTTCTGCATCCGGTGATTCATGATTAAAAAGGCTAAGATTCCCGCTATGGCGATAATTCCGATCCGAATATCAAAGAACAGCAGCAGCAAGGAAATCACCACCGTTGTAAGCATTCCCTGCAAATACATCAGTATAACACGTGTTGCAATATCCTGTAGATTCTCACAGGTATTAGTAGTGATTGAAGTAATGTGCCCCAGGTTATTGTTATTAAAATATCCCATGGGCATATACTTCATCCTTTCACCAATCTCCACACGCTTATCCGCACACATAGTATATCCGGCAATTGTCTGCTGCATGGTAGTGAGATTTTTGGTCCATGCACAGCCGGCAATGCTCACCAGCATGATCCCAAGACTGGTCCATATGGTAGCCGGTGTCATATTATCATCGATGATTGCCCGCAATACCACTGCAATTCCTACAATCCTCATTGCTTCGAAAATGGAATGCAATAACGAAAAAATCAGGGAGATGTAAAAGCGTTTCTTTTGCTTTCCTGAAAAATCAAAAAACTTTCTAAATATTTATATCATGCCACTACATCCCCGGAATCCAT
>JARKQP010000378.1 GCA_029974875.1 Mobilitalea sp. | reverse complement strand
GATAAGAGCAGAAAAAATTTATTATGGTGGAGATTATAACCCGGATCAATGGGATGATGCAACAATAGAGCAGGATATGGAGCTATTTAAGAAAGCGAAGATTAATCTGGTTACTCTTCCGGTGTTCTCCTGGGCAAAGCTGGAGCCGGAGGAGGGGGTATACGATTTTGATTGGCTTGACCGGATTATTGATAAGCTTTGGGAAAATGAAATCCATGTGTGTCTTGCAACACCGACTACGTCCCAGCCGGCCTGGCTTTCCACAAGATATCCGGAGGTGCTTCCAGTGGATATCCAGGGCAGAAAGAGGACGCATGGCATGCGTGTGTTCTTTTGTGTAAACAGCTTAAAATACAGGGAGCGTGCCGCTGCAATTGCGAAGGAGATGGCAGTGCGCTATGGAAAGCATCCTGCACTTGCCGTATGGCATGTTGCCAACGAATATGGAACTTACTGCTATTGTCCCACCTGCCAGGCAAAATTCCGTGTGTGGTTGAAAAAGCGTTATAAGACTATTGAAAATTTAAACGAACGCTGGAATACATCGTTCTGGGGAAGAACCGTGTACAGCTTTGAAGAAATCACACTCCCCACGGAGCTGAATGATGATTACCGTTATCAGCCGGCCATTCAGCTGGATTATATGCGCTTTGTGACGGATTCGACCAGGGAATGCTTCCTGAATGAATATCAGGTGTTAAAGCAATATACGCCCGATATACCGGTTTCCACCAATATGTCCGGCTATATCAGAAAGCTGGACCAGTTTGAGATGGTTAAGGACATGGATATTGTGGGCTGGGATAATTATCCGAGCCCGAAGGATGATAAAAGCTTTGTCGCCCTGAAGCATGACATCATGAGAGGTCTTAAGGGAGGCCAGTCCTATATGATGACGGAGCAGTCCCCAAACCAGCAGAACTGGCAGCCCTATAACAAATTAAAACGTCCGGGTGAAGTCAGATTATTAAGCTACCAGGCACTGGCTCACGGGGCGGATACCTGTATG
>JARKQP010000358.1 GCA_029974875.1 Mobilitalea sp. | reverse complement strand
TGGAAAAGACAGGGGAGACGCTCTTTTATTTTGAGGAGCTGTCCATTGATTCGGATGAGGATATCTTTGTTCCGGTGGCCTGGTTAAATGAGCTGCGGAGGGCTGGGATTTCCCGGCTCCAGGAGGTGCTGGCAGAAAAACATCGTAGAAATGCGGATGGCAACCAAAGCAGCTACAAAGATGAAGATGGGGATAAAAATAAAGACAAGAACAAAGGCAATAATAAAGATAATAATAAGGACAATAATAAAGACAATAGCAAAGATAATAAGGACAATAAAGACGGAGACAATATGGCAGAGTTAAATAATGTTTCTGCCAAAGTGACAACCGGTAAAACCGGGATATCTGCCCCTGATGGGAAGACTGGAGCAGGGGATTTTGGTATTAACGTATCCGTACAGACTGAATTGCAATTTGAGGCGGCTCTAAGCTTTTCCTGGGTCACTGCCATCTATGCGGATTATGACTGCTTTGACATAAAGGAGCTTAAGCTTCTGGCAAGGAGGGCAGATCAGGAGGGAAAGGATTTTTGTCTGTCACTTCCCCACATCTGCCGGAAAAATGTATATAAGAATTTGAAGCAGGGCTTAGAAGAATTGATTAAGGCTCCGGCGCTAACCGGCTTCATTGTAAAGAATCTTGAAGAAGTTGCCCTGCTACAGTCGTTATTAAATGAGAAGATGACAAAAAAGCAAATAATTCTTAATTATAATATGTATACTTATAATAAAGAGGCAAAATTATTCTGGCAGGAGCATCAGCTGGAGCATTTTACAGCACCTATAGAATTAAATTACCAGGAGCTGAAGGAGCTTGGGATCAGCGACTGTGATATGGTCGTATATGGCCATCTCCCGCTTATGGTATCTGCCCAGTGCCTGTTTGAAAACACGGTGGGTTGTGTTAAAAATAAACCTGCTGCCGCCCGGGCAGGCAAATATAATATTCAGGGACGTTTAACGGACCGGCTGGGTAAAAGCTTTTATGTAAAGACTAATTGTACCGCCTGTTATAATACCATTTATAATGGGCAGCCTTTATCGCTCCATAAGCAGGCTGGGGATATTATTAAGCTAACCCCAAGGAATATCCGGATTGATTTTACAAAAGAGTCCTTCGACGAAGCATGCAGGGTCATACGGCTGTTTTATGACAGGTTTTCTTACGGAGGGCAGGATGTGGAGGAATTGCCGGATTATACGACAGGACATTTTAAACGCGGCATAGAATAGGCCAAGAGGAAAACCCTTCTCGCCAGAGGGAAAATCCTCCCTTAGGAGGATTAGGAGGTGGCTATGAATTTAATCGTTCAATTAACTAAATATCTGATGATTTTATTGATGGGAATCTATTCTTATTATAGCTTTACTGTGTTCCGGTCTAAGAGTAAAAGATATCAGAGGCGGATTTATATTATTTTGAC
>JARKQP010000340.1 GCA_029974875.1 Mobilitalea sp. | reverse complement strand
TCGGCAGGCAGACCAACGACCAGAGAAGGCTCCAGGGTGATATAGATACAGGAAACTCCGAATATGCCATAGTAGGGGGAGAAACACTTACAGTATTAAATGAGGTTTTTGTGCCCTGGGACAGGGTGTTCATGTGCGGAGAATATCAGTATGCCCAGGAATATGTTGAAACCTTTGCCGCATATCACAGGCAGAATTATGGCGGGTGCAAGGTAGGACTTTCAGATGTAATAATAGGTTCAGCGGCATTGATGGCAGATTTTAACGGAGTTCCGGGGGCTTCCCATATAAAGGATAAATTAATTGAGATGATAAATATGGCGGAGACCATGTACAGCTGTTCCATAGCCTGCTCCTGTGAAGGCTGCAAGACTCCGGCAGGTTCATATTATGTAAATACACTGCTGGCTAATACGGTAAAGCTGAATTGCACAAGGTTTATGTATGAAATATCCCGGCTTGCTCACGACATAGCAGGAGGATTTATTGCTACGCTGCCCTATGAAAAAGATTATAACAGCCCTGAGACAAGGGAATATATAGACAAGTACCTGAAGGCAAATCCGGCAGTGCCGACGGAAGACAGGATAAGGCTCGCAAGGCTTCTCGAAAATATGACAGGCGGTACTGCACTTGCCGAGTCAATGCATGGCGCAGGCTCGCCCCAGGCAATGAAGATAATGCTATACAGAGAATCCAATATGGAACACAAAAAGAAGCTGGCCAGGAAACTTGCCAAGATTGATAAATAACGCGGACAAATAACCTGGAGGGGAGCTAAAGCCCCTATTAATGAAGATACTGCTTTTGCAGGGGAGGAATTGATATGAAGGAAGCTGTAATAGTGAGCGGCGCCAGGACGGCTACAGGAAAATTTGGGGGAACATTAAGCGGTATACCTGCTCCTGAGCTTGGCGCAGTTGCTCTTAAAGAGGCGTTAAACCGTGCCGGTATCGCCGGAGAAATGATTGATGAGGTTATTCTAGGAACTCATTTTCAGGCGGGGATAAAAGCAAATTCAGCGAGACAGGCAGCAATATACGCAGGACTTCCGGTGGAGGTGCCTTCCTGGACACCTAATAAAAATTGCGGTACAGGCCTTAAAGCCATA
>JARKQP010000328.1 GCA_029974875.1 Mobilitalea sp. | reverse complement strand
ATTCTTATATAGCGGATATTGGAATCAAGAATGGGAAAATTGCTTGTATTGGTTATGACCTGTCTGATGGGGATGAGATTTATAATGCAGAAGGTACAATAGTTATGCCCGGCGGAATTGATATCCATACCCATCTGGATACCCCGTTAAATGGTTCCCATACTTTAGATGACTGGTATCAGGGAACGATATCAGCTGCCTGCGGCGGAGTTACCTGTGTGGTCGACTATCCCATGCAGGAAAAAGGGCATAGTATTCATGACGTTTTGAATAAATGGCATTCTCATGCAGCGGGTAAAGCTGTGATTGACTACAGCTTTAGTCCTGTTATTACCCAACGCACCGAGGAAGCCTATCAGGAGATTCCTCAGCTGATCGCTGAAGGATATTCAACCATGAAAGTCTTTATGGCTTATTGGCATAGAATTGATGATTCGGAGCTGATACGCCTTCTGGATATCATTAGCTCAAACGGGGGCTTACTGGGTATTCATTGTGAAAATGATAAGGCAATTGAATATTTAACCAGGAAGCTGGTTGCCGAGGGAAAAGTAGAACCAAAGTATCATCCTGTCAGCCGGCCGGTTGCAGCAGAGGTGGATGCAACAGAAAGAGCAATCCATTTAGCGGACATGGTTGAGGGCAATGTATTTATTGTTCATATGTCATCTGAAAAAGCAGTAGATAAAGTTCGTCAGGCGCGTGCAAAAAAGAATAATGTTTATGCAGAAACATGTACCCATTATCTATTGTTCGAGGATTTTGTTTATAATCAGGCTCTTGAAGAAGCCGCAAAATATATTATTACTCCTCCTATTAGAAAGAAGGAAGATAAAAATGCCTTATGGGCGGCTATTAACTCGGGAGATATCCATATTGTATCTTCTGATCATTGTGCATTTCCTATGAAGGACAAGCTGCGTTTGGGGCAGGGTGATTTTTCCCGGATTCCTCATGGAGCCCCGGGAGTAGAGTTTCGAATTCCGGTTGTATTTTCAGAAGGAGTAAGTAAGGGGAGAATTACTGCACAGAAATTTGTTGAAATCATAAGCACTAACCCTGCTAAAATAGCAGGCCTTTATCCGGAAAAAGGAACACTGGCAGTAGGCAGCGATGCGGATAT
>JARKQP010000838.1 GCA_029974875.1 Mobilitalea sp. | reverse complement strand
AGATAATAAAGCCCGTTAATCCAGTCATTCCAATACCCCAGGCCAACCATCATTGCCAGCGTCGCGATCATCGGTTTGGAGAGGGGCAGGATTACCTTAAGCAATATCTTGTATTCCCCCGCCCCGTCCAAGCGGCCTGCTTCAATTAGCGACTCCGGGATATTGCCGGTAAAATAAGAGCGCATCATTATGATATAAAATGAATTCATAAGCAGATTCGGAATAATCAAGGCCCATACCGTATTTTTGATATGGAATGTGTTCACATACATAAGGTAAGTTGGCACCATGCCTCCATTAAAAAGCATTGTAAAAAACACAAAAAAAGACATGAAGTTACGGTACGGCAAATCCCCTCTTGATAATGGGTAGGCAAAGAGCACCGTAAAAACCAGACTGACGCAGGTTCCCACCACCGTTACTAAAATTGTCATGGCATACCCTCTGCCAATCGTAGAAATACTGCCCCAAATATACTTATAGGTATCCAGGCTCCATAGCTCCGGAAAGAAGGAGTACCCATTCCGAATCAGGCTCCCCTCTGATGTAAAGGATGAAATCAATAACAACAGAAAAGGCAATACACAACATAAAACCAGGAGCATCATAAATATATTTAAAATAAGCTGCTGCAATTTATTATTCTCTACCATAATTATCCTCCATTTAGTTAGCACTGGCCCACCAATTAACTGGGTTATTAAACTTGTCCGAACCAGTTATTCAGTGAGCGCTGTACTAAAACAGCGCATTTTCTTTATCCAGCCTGTTTACAACATAATTAGCCGTAAGGACAAGAACAAAACCTAAAATGGACTGATAAAATCCTGCCGCTGAGGATCTCCCGATATCATTCAGCTGTGTCAATCCTTTATATACGTAAACATCAATTGTTGTCGTCACATCATATAACAGTCCCGAATCCATTGGCACCTGATAAAACAGTCCAAAATCAGAATAAAATATTCTTCCTATCATCAATAAGGTTAACGTGATAATCGTTGCCTTTAAGCCAGGCAGCGTAACATGCCAGATCCTCTGCCAGCGCTTTGCTCCATCCACTGTAGCCGCTTCATAAAGGGCAGAGTCAATTCCTATCAAGGTTGCATAATAGATAATTGAATTATATCCAAAGCTCTTCCATAGCTGGACAATGACCAGAATGAAGGGCCAGTATTTCGGATTGGCGTACCAATTAATATTAAGACCCAGGCTATTGTTGACCAGTCCGGAATCTGAGCTTAAAAATGCATATCCAATGTAGCTGACCACCACCATGGAGATCAAATACGGAATCAAAATAAATATCTGGTATGTATTTTTAGCATATTTATTTTTAATCTCATTCAGGATAATGGCTATTGCGACAGCAAAGATTGTTCCCAGAACGATAAAAGCCAGGTTGTAGCAGATGGTATTCCTGGTCATCAGCAATGCATCCTTCGTCCTAAAAAGGTAAGTGAAATTACTCAGCCCAGTCCAGTCACTCAGCCACATCCCCTTCTCGTAATTATACTTCTTGAAGGCCAGTACCAAGCCTGTCATAGGGATGTAATTGTTGACAAGCAGATAGGCAATTCCGGGTATCATCATGGAATATAGAACCCAATACCGTTTATTTTTAAACTTTTTATACTGTCTGCCAGCCGGGATGTTTCCCTGTTTCTTCGTCATATTCTTCAAATTCTTCATTTTCCTTATAATCCTCCATTCTGCCACTAATGCTGCAGCACAGATCTTTAAAAATTCATTGCATTGCTTAAACCCGCCTGGTTTAGCGACCCAAAAGCTCCCAATTTGGTTAACACAGCCCTCTTTTTAGGCATAGTAAAAGCGGCCGCCTTTTCATGGGCCGCTTTTACCACTCTCTCTTTCTTCAGTTTCCAATACCGCAGGAAAGCATCATGATTATTTGCCTGCTTATTTGCCCGCAAGGAATTCATCATATTGTTCCTGTACCGAAGCTAAAATCTCGTCGCCACCGGCTGCCGAGAGCTCCTCCCTGGCACGCGGAAGAATTTCCTCCGGATCAACAACACCTGCAAGCAGCGAATAATAATATTTTTCAATTACATTATTGCAAGCTGTCAGCTGATCCTTGTAATTTGTAGAATCCCAGATAAACCCAACGGCAGTCGATGAGGTTGCAGAGTTATTATAGTTAGTGACCCTGTCCGCATAGTCGGCGCCCTGGGACACTGTTGGATACATAATGGTATAGTTCGGCCATAAAAACGGTGATGACACGCCGCCATATTCTGCGGTCGTTGCATCAATACCCTCAGGATAATCAACAGTGCCATCCTGATTCCGAATGTAATCCGTTCCTTCGATTCCATATGCCACCATATTAGCTATCTCCGGATCTGTATACAGAGCCTCCAGCAGCTTCCATGCAGCGTTCTTCTTCTTACTGTTTACACTGATACCATAACCTACATGCGAGTAAGCAGCACAGTAAATTACGGGCTCCATGAGCACCTTAATCGACACGGTTCCTTTCGCCGGCGCATAGATATCCCCATTACCAAAGCAAGCAAAAGCTTTTTTCGATGACAGATATGTCTCTCCGGGAGTAGTATTCGACAGGACATCCGACATAATCAGTCCGTCAGAATACCATTGATGCAGCCAGCCGCACCATTCTTCAAAGCCCTTGTTGTCAAAAATACTGGTGGCTACAGAATTATTCGTCCCTACAGCATCTAAAACCGCCAGCTTGTTTTCCAAAGATAAATCATCAGAACCCGGAAGCATATATGCCATCCAATTATTTGACTGCGGAACCAAGGTATAGATCTCCGGATACGCTTCATGCACCTTATACAAAACATCACTGATACTCTGATAGTCATAGATGGCGTTCGTATCAATTCCCACCTCCTTGACAATATCCTCGTCCATAGTCAGCCTTAGCTCCCCTCCAACCAGATACTTCCTGTTTAAAGCCCACAGGTTACCGTGCAGCGTCATTCCC
>JARKQP010000837.1 GCA_029974875.1 Mobilitalea sp. | reverse complement strand
ATTTCCCTCCCTCTTACAAGCAGCCTGTTGGCAAAGGGAGGCTTATCTACAATTTACACCTTCTATGGCGTTGCTACCTTGATCCTGTGCATCATCTGCGCTGTATTTATCCGTGATTTCCCGGAACAGGCAGGTACCTTCCCTGATAATGACAAGAGCTTTGACAAAGCCGCTGCAGAGCGTCAGCTACAGGAGGGTCTGGCTTATATGAAGACCTCTCCCTGGAACGTAAAGAAGCTCTTTGCCACCAAGACCACCTGGCTCATCGGTTTCTCCCTCGGTGTCATGGAATTATTTGCCCTTGGTATTATGACTAACTTTGTACCCCGCTTTATGCAGGCCGGCTATGAGATGCCACAGATTATTGTCATGCTCACCATTACAGGTGCTGTTGCCTGCGTAGGAAGTTATCTTTGCGGCGTATTGGATGCCCATGTAGGTCCTAAAAAGGCCACGATTATTACATATTTCTTTGGAATTGTGTCCATCGTTTTAAACCTGATACCCACTACTGCAACTGTTTATCTGTCCCTTCCGTTCCTTGGCGTACTCTTAGGCGGATCTGCAAATTATCTGGTATCCATTTGTAATACGGTTTGGGGACGCTATGATTTCCCTATGGCTTATAAGGTTATTAAGCCACTGGTTGCTGCTTTAGGAGCTTTAGGTGTAGCGGTGGTTGGTGTCATCGGCCACAGTGTATCCTATGTGGCGGCTTATATCTTCCTTGCATGCCTGGCGGCAGTTGCTACTATCGTTATGTTCTTTGTTGATGACAGGTTAGTTGGAAAGGATCTATAGTACCCTAAAAAGAAGCAGTCCCGCCTACTGGGATTGCTTCTTTTCAATTTAATTATTTTCAAGTTGGAAGTATAATTATTTTACCTATTTAATTACTCCTGCGTCTCATCATATGCCGGCTGGTCGTCAAACTCATCTTCGGCTGCGCTGTCCTCTATCCCTTGAAAGATTTTAAAATCCTTTTCATTTTCCTCTTGGAATTCAACATCATTTAGCTCCTGTCTTTCGTAAAAATCCATATCGTCCATCATGCCGATCCCTCCGTAATACAGAAATTATATGTTTTCTCTATCTAATTCTATAGACTATTTCCTTTCTTTATTAGTATTA
>JARKQP010000293.1 GCA_029974875.1 Mobilitalea sp. | reverse complement strand
TGAATCCCTGCATATTTTTTAAAATATTTCTTCATCTTATCCTCGTCCAAAAAGGTCAGCAAGTCGAAAACGATGCCTTCCCTAAAATGATAAATACAGGGAATGCACCGTCTTAGCCCCAAGTATTCAAACTGCCAGTTTGTTGTTTGGATACGCCCATGAGCTCCTTTTTCCTTGCCCCACAAGGACGATGTGTAGTGCACTTTCATCTGCATACCTCCAATTTTTCAATCACTGCTAAAGGTGTAATTATCAAATTAAGCACAGCAGTGATAAGCTATTAATAAAATATTGTATCATAAAGAAGCATAAAAGCGAACTACTTTCACCCAAGTTATTATAAAACAGTGCGTTTTTTATGTTCGAAGCAGAAAGAGAAGACAGCTTGTCCAATATGTATTGGAGAGCATTAATTGCTCTCCAAAAATACAAGGTGCCATCCTCGGGTGTTTAAAAAATATTCTTGGATCGTAATCACCATATGCATCACCTCAGTATATTGTATGCATTTATTTGAATTTTAGCTATGTTACATTGGTGTTTTTTCGCTGTCAAAAACCGGAGTTTATCTTAGTAAGATAGCGATGCACCTTGATTTTTGTCATTTAATCTGCTATCATTTTCATAATAGAAAATGCAATCAGGCATGATTATTGAGAAAGCCTGCGGAGGTTTACAATGGAGCATGAAAGATACCCGGAACATCTCGTGTTTGGTTTGGATATAGGAACAAGGAGCATTGTTGGAACGGTAGGCTACCGGAAGCAGAATAACCAGTTCGTTGTCATAGCCCAGTGTATGCGTGAGCATGAGACGAGAGCGATGATAGACGGACAGATCCATGATATTGAGAAGGTGTCGGAGACGATCCGGACCGTGAAAGAAATGCTGGAGGAGCAAGTTGGCCGCAAATTGACCGAAGTGTGTATCGCCGCCGCAGGACGCGTGTTAAAGACTGTCCAGGTGTCGGCGGAATATGATTTTGCCAGTGAGACTACCGTCGGCGAGGAGCATATCCAATCCCTTGATTTGATCGGTGTGGAAAAAGCGTACGAAACCCTGAGGGAAGAGATGCAGGAAGAGAAGATTAATTTTTACTGCGTGGGGTACTCCGTTATTCATTATACCTTAAACGGCTATTCCATAGCCAAGCTGAATGGGCATAAAGCCAGCAGGATCGGAACCCATTTGCTGGCGACCTTCCTGCCGGATGAGGTTATTAATGGGCTTTATGCGGCTGTTGAAGAGGCAGGCCTGCAGGTGGTATGCCTTACCCTGGAGCCGATCGCGGCGATTAATGTAGCTATCCCGGAACGCTTCCGTCTGCTGAATATAGCTATGGTGGATGTGGGTGCCGGAACCTCGGATATCTCCATAACCAAGGATGGCAGCATAGTGGCCTATGGCATGATTCCCTATGCGGGGGATGAGATTACGGAAGCCGTAGCCCAGAAGTATCTTGTGGAATTTAATGTGGCAGAGACTATGAAGACCTCCTGCCTGAAGAAAAAAAGTGTATCCTATAAGGATGTCATGGGAATTAAAAATAAGCTCAGCCGGGAGGAAATTCTTGAATCCGTGGATGATGTTGTACATAAGATCACCAAAAGTGTGGCAGAGAAAATTGTAGAGCTTAATGGCGGTAAGTCGGTCAGCGCTGTATTTGTAGTAGGCGGTGGCGGCAAGATTCCTGGCTTTGTTACCAGTCTTGCACAGTATCTGGATTTACCCCAGGACCGTGTTGCCCTAAGGGGTGAGGAGGTACTTGGTAATATTACCTTCCTTCAGGAGAAGATTAAAAAGGATTCTCTTCTGGTAACACCGATTGGTATCTGTCTGACCTTTTATGAGAAGAGCAATAATTTTATCTTTGTCACGGTAAATGGTGTCAGGGTTAAGCTTTATGATAATGATAGGCTGACGGTATCCGATGCCGCGGTTCAAATGGGTTATCCCAATGAGAAGCTGTTCCCGAGAAGGGGAAAACCGATTAATTTTACCCTGGATGGAAGTACGCGTATGGTGAGGGGAGAGCTGGGTGAGGCTGCCCTTATCAAGCTTCTCGGTGAGACGGTGGGGCTAAACCAGAGGATCCTCCACAATGCTAAGAGTGAAATAACGGAATCAACCATCGGCGGGGATGCAGCCTGTGAAATCGGGCAGCTTCCCGAGTACCATAGTACACTTGCAATTTATTTTAATGGTTCCAGGATCCTCTGCCCTAAGTTTATCGAGGTTAACGGAGCATTAGTATCCGAATATTACAGCATACAGGACCGGGACGAGATTCACATGCTTAGTTACTATACGTTACAGCAGGTCTTGGAGTTCATGGACGTCGGGTACCAGGGAGAGATCCTGGTAAATAATAAACCGGCGGATATGGAGGAAAAGGTCTACGAGAACTTTACCATAACCTGTAACCTGAAAAATAATCTGTCTTCAGATGACAGCAGCTTTGCCGAAGAGCAGGAGGACATATTTTCTGAAGAAGTGGCAGTTACGGCTGCGGAGGTCAAAGAAGGCAGTAAAGGAAAGTCTGGGGAGACTGCAAAGGGGAATTCTTTGGCCAGGGATATCTATGTGACGGTAAATTCTACGGTAGTGAAGCTGGAAGGTAAGGAGAATTATATCTTTGTAGATATTTTTGATTTCTACCATTTTGATTTGTCCGTTATGCAAGGAAGTGAGCTGGTTACGGAGGTTAATGGCATCAGGGTGGATTTTACGGCGCCATTGCAGGAAGGGGACCATATTCAGATTTACTGGCAGTAATAGACCCCTTGAATAAACTTTAAAAAATGCTGGTCTGGTACTTTGCCGGACTGGCTATTTTTATATCCATATCCGGCAGGGGGCAATCCCCGGCCTTATATAAGAAAAATAAGTTAGAATACGGTTAGAATGAGACCGGATCTTATCAAGATAGTTGATTTCGAAAATCAGATATGATATGATTTACAAGATGGTGTATATAGTAAAAAGTATTCAAAAGCTAGTTGTTTGGAGGCGGTTATGAATAATCGGGGGAATACAAATTTAGGTGACGAGATCCGTAATATTGTCCAGGATGCAGTGAATAAAGGGGATTTTAATAGATTAAACCGTGATATTGGAAATATTGTTAACGGAGCCCTTGACGAGGTGAAAAGGTCCTTCGGGCGCGGACAGGATGGGAATAATACCCGCAATAACAACTCCTGGAACAACAATCAGTCCTGGAAGGTAAGCGGTGACCAGAACAGCCAGAGCGGAGCCTCACAAAATGGAGCTTCACAGAACGGAGCTTCACAGAATGGAGCTTCACAGAACGGAACCTCACAGACAGGGGAAGCAG
>JARKQP010000278.1 GCA_029974875.1 Mobilitalea sp. | reverse complement strand
AAATTAATGTATGCGTTGATTTTATCCGGGTTGGCAATGCAGATGATCGGAAATTCCAGGCCGGCCTCAGGAGCAGAGCACCATGTGGCTCATTTCTGGGAGATGGAGGTCCTGAATGATAAATTGGATGCACTACACGGTGAGAAGGTGTCAATCGGGCTCCTCTTATGCCTGGAGCATTATGAAAAGATCAAGCAGGCTATCATTAGCGGCCAGTGCAAGGTAAATGGCAACAGCGGATTCGAGACGGAAATTTTAATGCAGACCTTTGGAAAAAAGGGGCTTTATGAAGGCGTCCTGGAGGAGAACGGTCAGAACATATTAGAAACTGTCCAGCCTGAAGTACTGAAGGAAGCCCTGCCCTTGATTAAGGAAGCCCTGGAGGAGCTGCCGGACGCAGGGCAAATGAAAGAGAAGCTGAGTCTGGCTGGCTGTGTAACTGACATGAAGGAAATTGGTCTGCAGGATAATCTAAAGGAGCTGACCTTACGGCTGTGCCCCTATGTCCGCAGAAGACTAACCTTGCTGCGTTTATCAAAAATGCTTGATTACCCGGAAGCCATATCGATAAATTAATATATTACAAAGACCCTTCGTTTAAAGGTAGAACGGAGGGCCTTTTTCTGTAGCGAGCCCGGCGTGGGGCAGTCTGGCAGACGGACTGCCGCTCCGGATGGAGGAAAGCCAGCTGATTCTGGCACAGCCGGATGCCATTGTGGAAAACAGGAAGTCATCCTCTTCTAATAGCGTACTTTTCCCTGTATTTTGAAGGAGTCATTTCAGTTTTTTCTTTGAAGAAGCTGGAAAAATAATGCTCATCAGCAAAATCCAACTTGTAAGCTATTTCTTTCACGGACATAAAAGTGTTTTGCAGCATAAGTATGGCTGTTTTTAACCGGCAGTTCAAAAGATATTCGTAGGGGGTTATGTTGAATTCCTTTTTAAAAATGCGTATTATTTGTGACGGTGAGCGGTAGACAGCACGGCTGATGTCCTCGAGGGAAACGTGACTTTCTATGTGGGTATCGAGATAGTTCTTAATGCGTAGTGCAAGGGGCGAACGGGATATTGCATTTATATCAACAGCAGAAGCCATTGTAAGAAGTACTTCATGGAATAAAAGCGGAGCTAAAAAGTTAATGTCCGAGGGCTTCGTCTTTAATAAATCCAGTATTTTTTCCATACTTCCGTTGATGTTACAATCCCGTATGACATTTATGTTTTCAAAATTATAAGCTCCGATCAGATAGTCTGCTAATGACCCTGTAGCTGTGAACCAAATTTTTTTCCAGGGATTTTTATCGTTGGAAAAATACTGATGGGTGCTGCCTTTAGGCAGGAAATATACCTCGCCCTTTTTTACCTCATAGCTGCAGGAATTAATTATCACGGTACCTTCCCCTTCCTGCACATATTCTATCAAATGGAAAGGAGAATTTTTCCGGATGGTATTATATGTCCCATCACAATAAGTTATTCCAGACATCGTAATTGTAAAGCGGCTGCTGCTCATTGACATTTCATCTGCATGGTAATAAATCTCCTGAGTCCACATGCTAATATTCCTCACTTTTTTAACTATTTTTTTTATTGTAACATATTTTGTAATATTCTACAATAAGGGCATGATAGCAGAATAGCTTCTGTTAATAAATTCTGTGCCATCTATGTTTAATTATGTAAAAGGTCAATATATTTAACTTTTTTAAAATGCCTGCATGTACTTAAACTGTTACAACGGTTCTTTTCCTACAGTGTATTAAAGAAAACAATTTTATTAGGAGGCCTGCATATGAAAGCGGCAGTTTTTTACGGTAAAAACGACATAAGAATAGAGAATACACCACCAAGAAGTCCAAAAGAAGATGAAGTTATGATTCAGGTTAAGGCATGCGGTGTCTGTGGGACCGACATGCATATTTACTCGGGAGCGCAGGGTGCTACAGAGTGCAATCCACCGGTGATTTTAGGCCATGAGTTTTCCGGTGTGGTTTGTGAGGTGGGTGAAAATGTAACAAGGGTTAAGGTTGGAGACCATGTCACAGTGGATCCAAGTATTATGTGTGAAAAATGTGATTCCTGCAAAACAGGCAGCCCGCATTTTTGTGAGGAATATATTGCTACTGGTGTTAATTTGGACGGAGGATTTGCAGAATATTGTACTGTACTGGAAAAGCAGGTGTTTAAGCTAAAAGACAGTGTTTCGTTTGAAGAGGGAGCGATGTGCGAGCCGGTGGGCTGCTGCTTGCACGGAATTGACCTGGCAGGAATTAAAACAGGGGATACGGTCATGGTTATCGGAGGCGGAACCATTGGCATGATTATGCTGCAGCTTGCAAAAATATCCGGCGCCGCAAGCATTGTTTTACTTGAGCCGGTGGAGGAAAAACGTCAGCTGGGTATTAAGCTTGGGGCAGATGTTGTAATTGATCCCTTATCTGAAGAGGTAGAATCCATCCTTGCAAGGAGTGATATCCATAAAATTAATGTTACCATTGAATGTGTGGGACGCAGGGAAACCATGATGGATGCTATCAGGTATGTTGGTAAGGGGGGCACGGTAATGATGTTTGGACTTACCGAACCGGATTGTGAAATTCCCCTTAAGCCCTTTGAAGTTTTCAAAAAAGAAATCACGGTTAAAGCCTCTTATGTAAATCCTTATACCCATGGCAGGGCCGCCAATATACTTGGATCAGGGAAGCTGAGGTTAAAAGAACTTATTTCCGATATAATCCCCTTGGATAATATAAACCAGGCCTTTGAAATAAAGGGACATAAAGGTAAGATAATCATTCAACCCTAGTAACAGAAAGCTTTAAAGCATATGACGGGAAGAGATGCTGCAAGAAGAAAAAGGGAGCTAAGCTAGATAGAGCCTGGAGAAATCAAGGATTTCGAACTGGAAATAGGAGTAATCGTCGGTCAAGGGCAGCTAAAAGAAATTCAGTCAACATAGTATGGTATTTAGGAGGTAGGATTATGAAATTTAAAATAGATGACAGAATGCAAAAGCTGATTGAGAGAAATAGATATCTGGCACTGAATAAGAAAAGGGAGCTGTTGGCGCCGAACCCGGAATTCTTGATCTATCACTGGTCAGGCGAATGTGAAGCATTTGCTCCGGCGACAGGTGAGTTGGCGCCTCCTGCTGACCAGGTGATATCCTTTGGTGACCACAATTGCAGAGTTGATACGGGAAAGCCATTTCCTTACATAGACCAGATGCCTTCAAGGACTGGAAAATTCGAATATTCAGAGCGTAACTGGGCGGAGGACTATTCCTTTTTCCTGGACCATAGTCCTGCCGAAATATACAAGAATGAGCTGATTGTAGGTGAAATGCACTGGCAGCTGGAGGAAGCCCGGCTGTATAAATACCCCGAGGAGTGCCAGAAGCTTGGATTTGAAGCAAGAAAGGTTGGGGCAGGAGGCTTCAGTCTCGCACATACCTGCCCTGACTTAAGCATCGGAATAAGCTTGGGATGGACCGGCATACTGGACAAAATCAAAAAAAATATCAAAAAATTTGAAGCCTACCACAACCACAAGAGTGTTGAATATCTGAAAGCCAGTGAAATTGTAGTAAGTGCTATCATCAGGTTTATTGAAAAGCACGGACAAAAAGCTCTTGAATTATATGAAGCCGAGCAGGATACACGCCAGAAGGAGCTGTACAGACAGGTAGCTGAGAACTGCCAGGCCATAGCTGTGGGTCCTCCGCAGACATTTATGCAGGGGATTCAATGGATCAATTTCTTCTTTGTGGTGGAAAGAATGAATGGGCATGGAAACGGATACGGGAGATTCGACCAGTTTATGTATGACCTGTACAGAAGGGATATAGACAGCGGCAGACTGACCAGAGATAAAGCAAGGGAACTAATTGCAGAGCAGTATTTGAAATATGGTGCAAGCTATTTCTCCTTCGGGGGCAGAAATGAGAAGCTTCAGGATGCGACCAATGAGTTGAGCTGGGTTGCCCTGGAGGCCTATGATATGCTTGGCGGATATAACCATTTGGGCGTAATGTGGCATGCTGACATGGACAAAGGATATTTCAGGTATGCCTGCGAGGTGGTTGAGCGCCATGGGGCAGGAACACCGACCCTGGTAAATTATGATGTGCTTAGGGAAAGCGAGCTGTTTTCCGGCTTTGCAGAGGAGGATTCCTGGAATGTCTGCTACAGCGGCTGCCAGTGGTATTGCTCGGTGGGAAAGGAATACCAGGACCAGGACGTAAACTGCATTGTGCTGATCCAGCCCATGCAGAGGGCAATCCGGGAATGTATGGAAAAGGAGATAGATGATTTTGAAGGCTTCTGGCAGATATATGACAGGGAAGTTAACGTTACAGCGGATGCATTGGTTAACTTAAAGAATGCCCAATATCGTTGGCAGCACAAGGTATGGCCTGAAATGATTACCTCTACCTGCATGCATGGCCCCATAGAGAAGGGACGGGATGTTACAGATTTCAACTCAGTGAACAACAATTATACATCAGTCAATGTCCTCGGGGTACCCAATGTCGTTGATTCCATCTATGCCATGAAAAAGCTTGTATTTGAGGAGAAAAGGTATACTCTTGCACAGCTTCAGGAGGCTTTGGACAATGATTGGAAGGACAATGAGGTTATGAGACAGCGCTTTTTAAACGCAGACAAATTCGGCAACGACCTGGAGGAGGTTGATGGGATTGCGGTAAGGGTTTCCGGGCATATCCGTGCTGTCCTGGAGGAAAAGAGAAATATAAAGGGCTTCCATTTCAGACCGTCCCTGTTCCAATTCATGGGGCACACTTATGCAGGCCCTTTTATGGGGGCAACACCTGACGGAAGGCACGCCAGCGAGTTTCTTGCCCATGGAATGAACCCGATGCATGGCAGGAATAAAAATGGGATAAGTGCAACTGCCAATTCCTTGTGCAAGATTGATTTATCGAGGTACCAGGGAGGTTCCCTGCAAATTGAATTAAATCCTGTTTCCTCCCAGACTCTCGACAACCTACCCGAATTTATTGATAAGTTTTCCCTATCCTTTTTCAGGCAAAAGGGTGTCCAGATTAATTTGAATATTATCGACCTTGAACAGCTGAAAAAAGCTATGGATGATCTTGAAAATCCTGAATATCAGGATATCGTGGTAAAGGTTACGGGTTATTCGGCGCATTTTGTTACGATGGACCGAAAGCTTCAGGAAGAATTTATAGAAAGAGTGAATTATGTAACTTTGTAATGGGGTATAAAGTGAGGAGTTTAATGGATCATATTTGGGGCCGGATTTACAATATTCAAAGACTAAGCACCCATGACGGACCGGGATTGAGGACCACTGTCTTTTTAAAGGGATGTCCTTTAAAGTGCAGCTGGTGCCACAATCCCGAATCCTGGAGCGGGGAATTTGAATTGGGCTGGAATTATAGGAAATGCATTGCCTGTAACAGCTGTATAGAAGCATGCTCCCTAAAAGCAATCAGCAGAAAGGATAATAAGATCACAATAAACCGGAGTAAATGCAATTTGTGTAAAAAATGCATTGAAGAGTGCCCTGCTCAGGCAATGGTGGGTTATGGAAAAGATATAAGCCCTGAAAAGCTTTTTATGGAGATCACAAAGGATAAGGAGTATTTCCTGAATTCCGGCGGTGGAGTCACTATCTCCGGAGGAGAGCCCTTGATGCAGCAGGAATTCACCAAAGCTGTGCTCAGGCGCTGCAGGGAACAGGGGATAGCCACAGCGGTGGATACCAGCTGCTATGGAGATAGTGAAAAACTGCTTGGGCTGATGGAGTATACAGATATCATACTTATTGATATCAAGCTGCTTCATAGCCCTTTGCACAAAAAGTTTACCGGTGTGGACAACGGGCTGATCCTTAAAAATATCCTGTGTATAAAGGATTACGTGGAACAGGGGAATCCTTTGAAAATTTATATCAGGACTCCGGTCGTGGACGGATGTACTTCAGGGGATGAAAACATATTGGCAATAGGTAAATTTATAAAAGATAACCTGGAAAATATCATAGACAAGTGGGAACTGATCCTATTTCATAATATGTGCCAGGTAAAATATGAGGAATTAGACCGTGAGTGGGTACATAAGAAAACACCACTTATGGACAAGGCACAATTGGAACATTTAAAGGAATTAACACGTATGACAGGCATAGCTGATTCAAAAATCAGTATTACCGGCTTAGCGATAGATTAGGTTATAGCTTTCGCATTATTCATTTCTATCCGATATCTCTTATTGCAATATCTCTTATTGCGTTGTAGGTCTACTACAATATCTACTACCGTATATACCATAAAAGCAGCCAAAGAAAGCACAGCAATCATCAGTCATAACCCAAACTTCAGGGAACCTCTCTAAAATAGTAAGGATGAGGCTATCAATCAGATGACTGGCATTGCTGTGTGCTGCTATCCAAGAAAAATCCCCATCCAGAGACCGGAATTCCCGGTCTTTAAAATTTATCCTAGGACAAATTCATAAGATACTTAGATAATTAGAAATCTATTGGGATATTATTTGATATGGAATTCAGGTAATCTAATAGTGTCCTGATGATACATAAATGTTCATTCAACCTCATAAAGGATTTCTTACTAGTATATAAAGAGAGAGGCAAATATTAGAAGAAAGCCAGTAAAATCAATACTTTGACGAGCTTTTACAGAAGTGTTTTTATGGAATTTTACCAACGGAAAATTTTTAAATAAAAAATGTATTGACAAAATGCCCAAAGTGAGAGATAATATGATTGCTTTTATAAAACGATTTATAAAAGAAGATAAAAAAGTCGATATATAGTGTAAGAGGAAATATCTAGGAGTTGATTTTCTGTAAACACTGGAGGAGGTATTTGATATGAATATGCGAGCATTAGTTTATAACGGACCGAAGGACATCAGTGTGGAGGATGTAAAAGTTCCTGAAATCGGTGATACAGATGTTCTAATTAAGCTTAAATACTGTGGGGTATGCGGTACAGATATACATATATATGGCGGAGATGGTGGAGCCTTTGAAGCCACACCCCCATTGATCATGGGCCATGAGTTCTCAGGAACCATAGAGAAGGTCGGGGAAAAAGTCAGTAAGGTAAAGGTTGGGGATTTAGTTACGGTGGATCCTAATAACATGTGCGGTGAGTGTTACTACTGCAAGAATGCGATGGAGCAGTTCTGTGAAAATGTTATCGGAATCGGAACAACCGACGACGGTGGATTTGCCCAGTACTGTGTTGTTTGTGAAAAGCAGGTCTTCAAATTTAAGGAAGGCATGGATGCCTTAACCGCTTCCATGACAGAGCCCGTATCCTGCTGCCTGCATGGTATTGATTTGTGCAATATCAAGCTCGGTGATGAGGTGCTGGTAATCGGCGGCGGACCCATTGGTCTTATCATGCTGCAGCTGGCCAGGATGGCCGGTGCCAGTAAAACCATCCTTTCGGAGCCGGTGGCTGAAAAAAGGGAGATGGGAATGAAGCTGGGTGCGGATCTGGTGGTTAACCCGCTGGAGGAAGATATAGAAGCCGTACTGAAAGCAAATTGTAAGAATGTTAACGTGGTGATTGAATGTGTTGGTAATATCCGCACCATTGAAAGTGCCATCCGGTGTGCCGGCAAGGGCGCAACGGTGATGATGTTCGGGCTTACGGGTCCCGGCACAGCAGTGGGCGTGGATCCTGAGCTGGTATTTAAAAAGGAATTAAAGCTCACCTCATCCTTCATCAATCCATATACCTTTGAACGGTCAATTGCAATCCTGGAATCCGGCAAGCTGAATGTAACGGAGATGGTCAGCGACATCGTAGCCCTTGAGGATTGTGTAAAAGTCTTCGAGGATGTGGAATACAGGAGGAAGGGAAAGGTTGTTATCCAGTTAAATGATTAGCACTGCAATATGTAAATTTTATTTGAAATTAATTGGAATTTATGTAAAGGATACTAAGCAGAAGTCTTAGGCATACTTACTATGAAGGAAATAAACAGCATACCGCTGTTTATATATAAAATTATTAAATAGGAGGAAAGTAAATGAAAAAAAGAATCATTAGTTTGTTACTGGTTGGGGCAATGGTATTATCCGGCATGGTAGGCTGTAGCACAAAAGAGCCTGGCAAGGAAACAACGGACACCAAGACAGAGGCTACAAAAGCACCTGATACCAAGACAGAGGATACTAACACCGGTGGCGACACAACAGATGCAGCACAACCTTTCAGGGTTGGTATTACACTCCAGTCACTGGAGAACAGCTACTGGGCAGGCGTTTTTGGCGAAGTAGAGAAGCTTTTGAAGGAAAAAGGATGGGAATATACCATTCTTGCTTGTAACGATAACTCAGCTACACAGATTCAGCAGATCGAAAACTTCGTAACAAACCAGGTTGACCTGATCATGGTTCATCCTTCCGATCCTAACGCGATTGAAGATTATTTAAAGCAGGCAAGAGATGCAGGCATTAAGGTAATGTGCTGGGATGATGCAATGACAAACACAGACCTTAACTGGATCCTTGACAATACCAAGTTAGGTTATACAATCGGAGAAGCAGCAGCAAAATTCATCAATGAGCATTACACAGAGGATAAGCCAGCTGAAGTAGCAGTTATGAACTATCCTCAGACTCCTATCCTTCTTGAAAGAGAAACAGGTATCTTAAACGCTCTTGAAGAAATTGCAAAGGGCAAGTACAAGGTTGTTGCACAGCAGCCCGCAATTGATGCACAGTCAGCATTAACCAACATGGAGACTATTCTTCAGGCTAGCCCTGATACCAAGATCGTTTGCTCCATCGGTGCAGGCGGCGACATCGGCGCTAACGAAGCATTCATGACCAAGATGGGCGGTAAGATTCCTGAGGATATGGGTATCTTCTCAGCAGATGCTACACAGCAGCAGTTAGAAGCAATTGTTAACGGTGAAGCATCAAGAGCATCCGTAGGTTTTGAAGGTTCCAATAAGAAAACCGCAGCAGCAGTTGTTGATCTTTATGACAGACTTCTTAACGGTGAAACTTTTGCAGAGCAGAACTTAGTTAGACCACTTTTAGTTATTGATAGTTCAAATGCAGCTGAGTACTTAGCAGATTATAAATAATAGAAAGCTAGTACAAATTGTGAATGTGGAGTTATTCTTAGGGATAACTCCACATTCAAAAAAACAAGAATGCGTGGTGTAAATAATGAATGATGAGTATATTTTAGAGTTGCAGCATATTAGGAAAGAATATCCCGGTGTAGTTGCACTAAAGGATGTCTCCCTGGAGGTAAAAAAGGGTGAAATTCTTGCATTGATTGGAGAAAATGGCGCCGGAAAATCCACGTTGATCAAAACCTGTTCCGGTGCGGTTATCCCGACCTCCGGTAAAATAGTGATTAATGGGAAGGAATTTACCCAGATGTCCCCCCAGCTTGCTGCAGAAAATGGGATAGCGATTATTTATCAGGAATTTAATAATGTAAAAGGACTTTCAGCTGCCGAAAACCTTTTTCTGGGGAACCCGATCAGAAAAGGCATCGTTATTGATAACAGAGCGATGGAGAAGGAAGCTGAAAAAGCATTTGCCCAATTAAATATCAAGATTAATCCTAAGACCCTGGTGGGTGACCTTACGGTTGGCTACCAGCAGATGATTGAGATTGCCAAGGCCATTTTACAGGACGCGAAGGTGCTGATCATGGATGAGCCCTCCGCACCTCTTACCAATGCTGAAGTTGAGAGTATGTTCAAGGTATGTGAATTATTGAAAGCAAAGGGAGTATCCATTATCTACATCTCCCACAGGCTCGAAGAAATATATCGGTTATCGGACCGTATTGTAGTATTGCGCGACGGTGAGTATATCAAAACGCTGATTACAAAGGATTCCCATGTTGATGAGCTGATCCAGCTGATGGTGGGGCGTTCTTTGAATGAGACATTTCCTCCCCGCGAGGCACGCTATAAGGAGGATGAAATTGTCCTGGAGCTACAGGATGTGAGCGGCAATGGAGATAAGAATATTAATTTACAGGTTCGTAAAGGTGAAATTCTTGGGCTCGGCGGGCTGGTAGGTGCGGGCCGTACAGAGCTGGTACAGATGATTTTTGGTGCAGCAAAGAAGACAGAAGGAAAGATGATATTTAAGGGGAAGGAGATCAATCCAAAGGCTCCGAGGGAGGCGATTGACCTGGGAATTGCCCTGGTACCCGAGGACCGTAAGCGTCATGGTGTCTTGCTTGGCGTGTCTGTCAAAAATAATATTAATATGCCAATCTACAAGAAGATATCCAAAGCGTCAGTAATTAACAATAAAAAAGAATTTGAAACAGCGAAGAAATACGAGAAGGAATTATTAATAAAAACCCCTACACTGCATCAATTGGTAAAAAACTTAAGTGGCGGGAACCAGCAGAAGGTTATTATCGGCAAATGGCTTGCTGCGAATTCAGAATTGATTATTTTTGATGAGCCGACACGGGGAATTGATGTAGGTGCCAAAGCTGAGATTTATAAACTGATGAACGAAGTGATCGAAAATGGAAAAACAATTTTATTAATTTCATCAGAAATGGAAGAATTAATGGGAATGTCAGACAGAATTGTAGTTTTGGCAGAAGGTCGGATTACCGGTGAATTGCAGAAGGACGAATTTGACCAGGAAACTATAATGAAAATGGCATCTGCCGTTTAGGAGGTAAACATGAAGAGCACGATAATAAGAGTATTAAAGGAAAAAGCTATCTGGATTGTATTTATAGTCCTGTTCATAGCATTTTCGCTGGCAAACCATAGGTTTATATCCACAAGTAATTTATTTACCATAGCACGCCAGGTATCCATGTTAGGCATCGCATCCATAGGAATGACCTTTGTCATCCTGATCGCCGGTATTGACCTTTCCACCGGTTCAATTATTACCTTTGTTAATATTATAGGCGCGTTTTTAATGGTGAATATGGGCTTTAGTATGGTTGCCGCTGTTATTGTATCCTTGATATTGTCCATGCTCGTTGGTGTCATAAACGGCTGCATGATATCATCCATTGGAATTCCTGCGATCATCGCCACCTTTGCGACGCAGATTGTCTTTGAGGGTATCTCCTATCTCATCTGCGGAGGTACACCGATTTATGGTTTTGATGAGAGGTTCAAGATAATCGGACAGGGCTATATAGGACCCGTTCCGGTTCCGGTAATTATCATGATTGTCTGCTTCGCAATTGGCTCTTTCATTTTAAATAAGAGCTATTTCGGACGCTATTTCTATGCGGTGGGCGGCAATGAAGATGCTGCGAAGCTTTCCGGTATCAGGGTAGGCCGCACAAAGTATCTGGTTTATGCATTATCCGGTTTGTTTGCAGGTCTTGCAGGTATCGTTATGCTGTCACGTACCAATTCAGCACAGCCTACAGCAGGTCTGGGCTATGAATTCGACGTTATCACCTGCGTTGTGCTCGGTGGTGTTTCCATCTCCGGCGGTTTCGGTAAGATGTCGAACGTGGTTGCCGGCGTATTGATCATAGGAATCCTGTCAAACGGCATGGTTCTTTTGAATGTAAGTACTTATATGCAGATGGTTGTAAAGGGTATCGTACTTGTATTGGCGGTAGGCTTTGACAGCTTCCAGAAAAAGAGGGCACTGACATAAATATAGTTTGATGAGGGGAGAATATCATTAAATTAATTGAGGAAGTAATTTGTAATTTCAATATACAGTAAAGGAGAACAGACATATGGGAATAATGGAGAGAATGCGTTTAGATGGTAAGGTATCATTTGTCACAGGAGGGGCAAGGGGAATCGGTAAGGCGATTGCTGTTGCACTTGCTGAGGCGGGCAGCCATGTAGCGATTGTTGACGTGGATATAGAGGAATCAGAGAAGACAGCGAAGGAAATCGCAGATTCTACAGGTGTCAGGACAATTGCCATTAAGACGGATGTTACGGACCAGGCAGATGTGGATCAGATGATTGATACGATACTTAAGGAGTTTGGCAAATTGGATGTTGCCTTCTGTAATGCGGGTATTTGCATGAATATTCCTGCAGAGGAGATGACCCTGGACCAGTTTAAGAAGGTAATTGATATCAATTTAACCGGTGTATTCTTAACCTCACAGGCAGCAGCCAAGGTGATGTTAAAGCAGGGCAAGGGCTCCATTGTTAATACGGCTTCCATGTCCGGACATATTGTTAACGTACCCCAGCCCCAGTGCTCCTACAATGCCTCCAAGGCAGGCGTAATCCAATTGACCAAATCCATGGCAGTTGAATTCGCAAAGAGGGGCGTAAGGGTTAACAGCATCAGCCCCGGATATATCGGAACTGAGCTTGTAATGAACGCACCACATCTGAAGGCCCTGATTGACCAGTGGAATGCAATAGCACCTATGGGCAGACTGGGACGTACGGATGAGCTGCAGGCAATCGCTGTTTATCTTGCAGGTGACACCAGTGACTTTACAACAGGATCAGACTTTATTATTGACGGAGCCTTCACCTGCTTCTAATAGGAAAAGTTCTGGTATCGAGGAGGAAGATAATGAAGAAATATACCATTGGTATCGATTATGGTACCCTGTCCGGGCGTGCGGTACTGGTAGATGTTGAGAATGGGGAAGAGGTCTGCTTCGCTGTGTCGGAATATAAGCATGCCGTCATGGACGAATATTTGCCCGGCTCCACAAAGCGTCTGCCCAGTGAAACTGCATTACAGCATCCGGAGGATTATTTGGATGTTTTAAGGACAGCAGTACCAGAAGTGCTTAGATTGGGAAATGTCATCAAAGAGCAGGTAATCGGAATCGGCGTTGACTTTACCTCTTGTACGGTGCTTCCGGTGGATAAAAACGGTACACCTCTATGCTTTAAGGACGAATTCAAGGATAGGCCCCATGCCTATGTTAAGCTGTGGAAGCACCATGCGGCACAGGGAGAAGCGGATTTATTTAATGAGGTTGCCCATGCCAGGGGTGAGAAATTCATGGCGCGTTACGGCGGCAGGATGTCCTCTGAGTGGGTAGTTCCAAAGGCAATGCAGATACTCCACGAGGATGAAGAAATCTACCAGGCTATGGACAGCTTTATCGAGGCCGGCGACTGGGTAGTAATGATGCTGGTCGGAGAAGAAAAGAGAAGCCTGTGCCAGGCTGGCTATAAGGCGGTCTGGTCAAAGCGGGACGGATACCCCAGCAGGGAATTCTTTGCGGCACTGGATCCTAAGCTGGAGAATTTCGTAGAGGATAAATTAAGTCCCGATATCTATGCGACAACGGACCGGGCAGGATATCTTACTAAGAGTGGGGCCGAGCTGACGGGACTGGCAGAGGGAACTCCTGTGGCAGTTGCAAATGTCGATGCACATGTGGCCTTACCGGCGGTCAGGATTACAGGACCTGGAAAGATGCTTATGATTATGGGAACCAGTACCTGCCATATCATGATGAGCAACGAAGAGCATTTTATCCCCGGTGTCGGGGGCGTTGTAGAGGATGGCGTGGTTCCGGGATATTATGCCTATGAAGCAGGCCAGGCCTGTGTCGGCGACCATTTTGACTGGCTGGTTAAAAACTGTGTACCGGGCAGCTATGAGAAGGAGGCAGCAGAGAAAGGAATCAGTATCCACCAGCTCCTTGAAGAAAGGGTGAAAGACCAGCTTCCGGGAGAAAGCGGGCTGATTGCGCTGGATTGGTGGAACGGGAACCGCAGCATCTTAACGGATGCTGACCTTAGCGGAATGTTATTGGGGGCAACCCTGCATACAAAGCCGGAAGAGATTTACCGTGCCCTGATTGAAGCCACCGCTTATGGTACAAGAATTATTATAGAAGCCTTTGAGGAGGGCGGTGTTCCCATCGAGGAGCTTTACGCTGCCGGAGGCATTGCACAGAAAAATGAGATGATGATGCAGATCTATGCAGATGTAACCAATAAGGAAATCCGTATTTCCGCGTCGAAGCAGGCACCTGCCCTTGGGGCTGCCCTCTTCGGAGCTGTTGCAGCAGGAGCCGGAAGGGGCGGTTACGATACCATCCAGGAAGCATCAGAGCGTATGTCCCGTCTTCAGGATAAGGTATATATTCCGAATGCTGATTATGTACAGAGGTATGAGAAGCTGTTCCAGGAATATAAGCTCCTGCATGATTATTTCGGAAAAGGCCAAAATGATGTTATGAAGCGTCTTAAAACCATCAAAAACGATGCAATGAGGGCTAAAAGGTAAATATATTGGGATGTTCCTGCTGTCAGGGGCATCCCATTTTGAAAAATAAGGTGAATGAAATTCACAAGCGGCAGAAAATATGTTATAATTCTTAAATAAAGTGCATATTCTGAGGGTCATTACAAGGCAGGAAAAGGCACGGGGACAAATCGGCAGCGGAGGGTATGGAATGCGGCGCAGTAAGCTATTTACAGGTATAATAATATTCATGATGCTGTTAGCTTCATGTACCAGGATAGATTCCGAAGGCAGGCTGGAAAAAGAAACTGCTGATGCAGGGGAAAAGCCGATTACGATTGCATTTGCCCATAAGAGCCTTAATTCTTATTTTTATACTATTTTGAATGAATCTGTCAAAAAGGCGGTTGAGGAAAGAGGCTGGGTATTCGAAAGCTCCGTAGCCGATTATGATCCTATGAGACAAAACCAGCAGATCGTGAATTTTATTAAACAGAAGCCGGATGCAATAATAACCACGGCAATTGACAGCATTTCCATTGAGGAAGTGATCCGCAGGGGCAATGAAGCGGGGATCCCGATGTGTACCATTGATACCAATGCGGTAGGCGGGAAGCTGGACATTGATGTAAGCTTTGACAATTACAAGGCCGGGCAAATGGCTGCAGAGGCTATTGTGGAGAAGCTGATTGAGAAATACGGGGAAGCGAAGGGTACTGTGTTCAACGCTTATGGCGAGCTGACCAGTAATGCCTGGAGGCTCCGGAAGGAAGGCTTTGAAGCCGTGGTAGATAAATATCCGGACATAACCTACATGCCGGTATCAACAGAAGGAAAACCGGAGCTGGTGAAGGAAGAGCTTTTAAAGGCTTTGAAGGAAGGGATAGCGATTGATGCAGTCCACTGCTCCAGTGAGCATCCGGGAAGGGGGCTGGTGGAAGCCCTCCAGGAATCCGGGCAATGGCATCCCTTCTGGGAAGAGGGGCATATTATTCTTGTGACGATTGATTCAGAGCCTTATTTCGTGGATCTGATCAATAGAGGCTATGCAGATGCTGCCGTTGCACAGGATGTAATTTCCTATGGCAATATTACGGTGGACCTGCTGGCAAATTATGTCCTGGTCGGAAAAGAGATTCCGGCAGGAGAATATTTTTATGGGGAGACCTACTGGCAGGTCTGCGATATCAGTGTTACGGACGGACAGGCAAAGGTGACGATCCCTCCGTATATCGTTAATGCCAATAACAGCAGTGATGTCAGGCATTCGTCATATATTGCGGAAAAGGTATGGGGATTTCAATACAATAAGTAAATACAGGACGCCTTTGGCGGAGCATAGGAGCTGGAATGGTTAGAAGATATCTTGGCATGATAAAGGAATGGAGCTTGAATAAGCTGTACAAATACAGTATTTATAGACGACTGATCTGGTGTTTTATTTATGTATTCGTTTTGCCCATACTCCTGATCGGTGGTTATAATGCTATATATTCCTTTTCCAAGAATGAGCAGGCAGCCAAGACCTTCCTGGAAGAGTCTTCCTCCCAGATTGCCAATAATATTTCTTATTATATGTTTTCCCATATGAACTTGCTGGAAGAGGTAGCCATGAATCCGGAGATCGTGAACGATCTTATGATTTATAACCAGGTGGACTGGAACAAAAAAAGTGATATAGAAAATCACATCCGCCTGGTGCTGGGCAGTACCTTCGGCTCCAGCGGTGCCATTAATGCCTGTGAGATGGTTTCCGTGAACCGCTCCTATTTCTACTATCCGTCCCCCGTGTCCAACGGTGATTTTTCTACCAGCGAGCTTTTGTCCAAGGAAGCAAAACAGGTGCATATGAAGGTAAGTCCCAAGGAAATCCCAAGTGACCAGGGCAGCTATGTAATACTGACAAGGGGCATATACAGTGATGGGGGAATCTGCGTCGGGAACATTGTCGCAGCCCTGGATCTGTCTTATTTCAATAAGGTATGCTATGAAAATGTCACGAACCTCTTAAACGAGGTAATGATCATCGATGAAAATAATATTATTATCAGTGCTTCCAACGAGGAGCAGGTGGGCTCCTCCTTCAGCGGCGACAAGATGCTTTCCGTATCCATCTCCAAGTCGATTTCGAATACGAACCTGACCATAGTGAACCATATCGCCATGCAGACCCTTTTAAAATCAGCTTTCATCCAGTTTGGAATCACTTTATTTACGGCGGTGCTGTTTGCCGTACTGGCTCTTATGTTTGCCATCTTGTTCACCAAGAGCATCACCGGTCCCATCAACCGGTTGATGGAGGAGATGAAGAAGCCGGAGGTAGAGAAATATGTAGAGGATGATGGCGGTGATGAATACCATGCCGTCATTGAAGGCTTCAATAAAATGAGCCGTAACCTGGTGGAGGCACTTCAACGCCAGTACGAAATTAAGCTCCAGGAAACAAAGCTCCGGGAGCTTCGGAAGGAGGCGGAGCTTTCCGCCCTGCAGCAGCAGATCAACCCCCATTTCCTGTACAATACCCTGGAATCCATCTATTGGAACGGACAGTTGGAGGGGGACGAGGACATTAGTGAGATTGTCAATGCACTGGGCAATTATTTAAGGGTCATTATCATAAAAGGCCGGGAATATGTCACAATTGAAACTGAGGTTGACAGTGTAAATAATTATATCTTTTTACAAAATAGGCGCTTTGGGAACAGGATCGTGAATTACTGGGATGTGTCCATGTCTATGAGACACACGAAAATCATAAAGCTGGCAATCCATCCGATTGTGGAGGATGTGATCTCGGTGAACCTGGATGATATCGAAAGCGAGATTAGCATCAGCATATCAATTGTAGAGGAGCATGATACCATCCGGGTGGTTATGACCGGCCATGCGGTGGAATATTTCCTGGGGCTGTTGGACAAGGATGATTTAAGCATTGGGGGCATTAACAGCGTGGACGAGCGGCTGCGGCTTTACTATGGCGATGGCTTTGGGGTTGTCCTGGATAAAGAACTGGGAGAGATCAGGGTAACGATGCCGGTATATAAGGACAGCGGAAGTGAAGGTAAAAAGCAGTATGGATAAGTTTGTAAGAAGCCTAAGAAAAATTTCGATACGAAAACGTCTTTTCTATGCCTTTATTATATTGTGCGTTATTCCGATTTCGGTCATGATTACGATCAGTGCAATTATCGAATTCCTTTATTATAACGATAACTTAAGAAGCAATTATGACAATTTTGCCTATGAATCCAACATCCGGGTCAATGACATGTTTGAGCAACTGGAGCTGAAATTTAAATATTTGAAGGAAAACAACGATATTTTGACGGATATGTACCTGTATGCAACCTCTCCCGGATACCAGACCGAAGGGGTGAGCAACCGGATTGAGAATACCATAGCAAGCATTGTCTCCAACCAGGAGGAGATAGACTACGCGGCTATCATACTTGAGGACGGGACCTCATTCTTATATAGTAAAGCGTTGATTGATCTGGAGGAGATCAAGAACAGGCTAAAGGATGGCCTGGGATGGTATTACCTGGATTATGGCAAGCAGCCGGTGCTCTGCCGTACGGAAATCGTTGAGGTGGATTACACCAGCGGATTGAAGGCGAGGTATGTTGTCCTGATTAATTTAAAGGAGATGAAGGGCGTACTGGATAATGCCGTAGGCTCGTCAAAGCAAAAGATCGCTGTCACGGACAACCAGGGAAGGATTGTCGCCGGTTCCCGGTTTGAAAAATCGGATCTGGTTTATGAGGTTGCGGTTCCGATCTCAAAAACGGGACTTAAGGTGCAGAATACCTTTATTAGGACGAAATACGATCTGCTCGGGCTGATGACAACGATTTTAATATTCCTGCTGGTAGTGGTTGCCTCGGGAAGCACCATTTATTTAGTAAATGAAAGCATTAAGATTCCCTTGGACCGGTTACTGGGACGGATGGAGCAGATCAGGGAGGATGACGTATTCGTCATACAGGAAGAAACAGCGGATACACCCTCCGAGGATGAGCATGAGATTTTAAACAGGGTGTTTACCTCGATGCTTAACCGGTTAAATGAAGTGCTGGAGGAAACCTATCTTACAAATATCAATGAGACCCAGCTTAGGACAAGGATTAAGGAGCTGGAGCTGGTGGCCCTGCAGCAGCGGATCAACCCCCATTTCCTATATAATCTGCTGGACAATGTATTCTGGATCGCGCAGATGAAGAACTATGAAGAAATCGGGGAGATGGTATCAGCCCTTGGTGAATTTTTCAAAACGAGCGTATCGGAAAAAGGCGCCTTTGTCACCATCAGTACGGAGATTGAAAATGTCAAAAGCTACGTATGCCTGCAAAAGATCATGCATAAGAACCAGTTTGACGTGAAGTGGCACATAGATCCTGAGATTGTGCACTATAAAACAGTGAAGCTCATCCTGCAGCCCATCATTGAAAACTGTATCGTCCATGGGTTTGGGGGGATAGAAGGAGGAGGAATCATCCATATTACAGGAAAGAAGGAAGACAGTACCGTTGTATTTGAGATAAAGGATAACGGCAAGGGTATGGATATGGATGCCTGTGACAAGATAACACTAAGGATGAACAGCTCGATACTTGGAGTTGGGGATAGTATCGGAATGAGGAACGTAAATCAGAGGATTAAGATATACTTCGGTGAGCCTTATGGCATAAGTATTAAATCTAAAATAAATGAAGGTACTACAGTAAGTCTGTGTATCCCAATTAAGGAGTAAGCTTATGTATAGATTGATGGTAGTAGAAGATGAGGATATGATACGTAGAGGTATAGTGAACAGCATTCCCTGGCAATCCTTGGGATTTGTAGTCGTGGCGGAAAGTGCCAACGGAAAGGCTGCCCTGGAGCAGTTGGAGAAAACTCAGGTGGATGTATTATTGACAGACATTAAAATGCCGATTATGGGCGGCACGGAGCTGTCAAAAATAGTGAGACAGCTATATCCGGATATAGAAATTATTATATTAAGCGGATTTGCTGAATTTGAATACGCCCGCCAGGCGATTAGCTTCAGGGCCTTTGATTATTTACTAAAACCCACCAATAAGAAAAAACTGCTGGATGCCTTTACCGCCCTGAAGGAGAGCATGGACCAGAAGCGGGAGGTCAAGGAAGAGATCTATTATAGCAACATCTATCAAAACGCAGGCTATGAAACCCTCAGGAATGAATTCCTCCAGTCCATGCTGGAGGGGGATAGCAGCCTGTTCAAGGACTTTGAGGAGAAGACTGCATCTCTGGAGCTGGATTTCACGGGGCATTACTTCGCTGCGGCAACGATAAAATTTGATAGAAAGAGCATCTTCGGGGAGCTGGAATCCTCCTGGGGCACCGATAAACGGCTGCTTACTTTTTCCTACCGCAACATCATAAAAGAGGAGCTGAGCAGCATTGACAATGTTTATTATATCGTAGAGGATTACGATACAATTAATTTTGTATTTTGCTTTCCCTCAAAGGAGAAGCAGGAGGCCTTGATGATCCCCTGTCTGACCAGCATCAGCGAGAGCATCCACAACTGCCTGTTCAAGAATGTGACAGTGCCATATACCATAGGGATCGGCTTAAGCTATCCGTCAATCCACCATATAGCCAAATCCTTCAGCCAGGCAAAAAAATCAATCCAGAATAATTTTTATCTTGGCGGGCAGAGGGTTCAGGTCTACCAGGACAATAATGAGTCTAAGTACGAACAGAATTTTATCCGGTTCTACCCGGAGGAGATGGAGCATGTGGCTGTTGCCATCAGCAATGGAAACCATGAGGATACCAAAAAGTATCTGACCTCCATGTTCCGCGCACTCTCGGAGCAGAATCTGCTGCCGGAGATCGTAAAAAACTACTGCATCGCCCTTAAATTAATGGTCCAATCCAAGATCATGAACAGCCATGGGGTGATGGAGGGTATCATTGGGGATGAATTCAGTGAATTTGTAAAGGACGCCTTAACCGTCAAGGAGCTGGAGACCTATATTGTCAATGTCATGGTGGCGCTTGCAAAGGCCATCGACGAAACAATTGATCCGTTGGAAATCAAGGAGCAGCGCATGATCATTGACAAGGCAAAGGCGTATATTGCGACCTGCCTGAGTGAAAAGATCACCTTGAAGATGATCAGTGAGCATGTCTACCTGTCGGAAACCTATTTCAGCTTTTTATTTAAAAAGGTTACCGGGGTCACTTATATTGACTATATCCAGAAGCTCCGCATGCAGGAGGCTAAGAGGCTGCTGGTAAATACGAATTATAAGGTTTATAAGATAGCGGAAATGATAGGCTATAGCGATTACAAATACTTCTCCGTGCAATTTAAAAAGTATGTGGCTCTTACACCGAAGGAATACAGGAACCAGGGAAGGCGGGAAGCGGAGCAGTCATAGGACAAAGGGCGTTAAAAGAAAGATATTAAGAATATAGGATGTTTTTTGGAAAATTAGTATAAATATTGAATATTATTACAGATTATTATGTTTTATACTGTTGCTAGTAGGCATCATTATTCATGGGGGTAAAACTAATGAAGAAGCTCACAAAAAAAATGAGTTTATTACAGAAATTAGTTATTGTCATATTATCAGTCGTCATTGTTCCAATCTTAATTATTGGGATCATGGCCACCAGCATTTCAAAAACGGCACTTGAGGAGCAGTCCAGGAATTCAAAGGCTGCCCTTGCCTCACAGACTGCTGATATGATTGACCAGGAGATGGACCGGATTAATCAGATGTTTTTACAGGTTTCCTTAAGCACCGCATTCCAGGATGTGGTCAATAACCTGGAACCAAAGAAGGGGCTCAGTGATAAGGAAAAAGCGGAGTGGAGCATGGCAAGAAAAAAGCTGTTGCAGGTGCTCGACAAAGAAATCCAGAGTATTACGATTACGAACAAGTTTATCAGCAGCATCTCATTAATGTATGTTACAGGGGATGTGATAGGCCCGGTCAGCACCTTGCCGGAGGGGATCACGGATGTCCGTAAAACCCTTGTTTATCAGAAGCTGATTGATAGCAAGGACATGGTATGGCTTAATGCAGATGAGGTAGATACCTATGTAAACAGCGGATACCTCACGGTCGGAAAGGCAGTCAAGAGCTTTTACTATTCGGATACGGAGGCAGTAGGGGCGGTTAAGATAGAATTAAGCTATGATGCATTTAGCTCCATGCTATCCAAAATCAAGGTCGGTGAGAACGACAGCTCTTACCTGATAGCTACAAACGGCAACAGGATTTCATCACTTCCATATAATGAGATGGGACAAGGGGAAGAAGAGCCTATATTTGCCGAGGTGGAAGAACGGGCTAAAGAGGTTGATGCTGATACATTTACAACGAAGATCAATGATACCAACATGATTGTTACCTATAATAAATGCGATAAGTCGGGCTTTATTTATATGATCCTTATCCCGGAATCGGAGGTGCTTCAGGGCTCCAATGAAATTAGGGACCTGATCCTGTTGGTGGGTGCTATTTTCTCCATATTAGCAGTACTTGGCGGCTTATTCTTTGCTCTTAACATGATCAGGGCCTTGAAGGGCGTAGAAAAAACAATGTTCCTTTCAGCAGAGGGCGACCTGACTGTCACAGCAAAGACAAGGCGTACCGATGAGATCGGAAAGGTGGCAGGCTCCTTTAACTCCATGGTAAAAAGCCTTCGGGGGCTGATCTCACAAAGCAATGACCTGTCGGTGGAAGTAAGCAGGACGGCAGAATCCCTTTCCAAGATATCCGCCGCAACCTCCCGTACCGCTTCGGAGATATCCAGCGCAATTAATGATGTCGCCTCCGGTGCAGGGATGCAGAGTGAGGAGGTTGACAGGAGCGTGCAGGTCGTCTCCAGCTTGGCTGACGGGATCGGCAATGCTGTAAGCAGCACGAATGTCATGGAAGCTGCGGCCAGGAACGTCAAGAATTATACGGTGGAAGGAATCCAGGCAGCGCAGATCCTTGACGGGAAGGCCTTAGAGGTTATCTCAATCACAGAAGAGGTGGCCGAGCAAATATCCGGCCTTGCAAAGAGCATAACAGTTATTAATGAATTCACGGAAATACTGAATATAACTTCAGAGCAGACGGAGCTATTGTCCTTAAATGCATCCATTGAAGCAGCAAGAGCCGGTGAGCATGGAAAAGGCTTCACAGTCGTTGCCGAGGAAATCAGGAAGCTTGCCGAGCAGTCCGGGCGGCAGACAAAGAAAATAGAGAGCCTGACCAATGAAATCCTGTCGAAAACGAAGGCTTCTACGGAATTTGTCATGAAAGCAAACACGGTAATCAAGGAGCAGGCGGAATCGGCAAAGGCTTCGGCGGAGTATTTCAGTAAGATTGACATGGCAATGAACGAGCTGCTGCAGAATATGACCAGGATTATGGAGGCAATCCATAGGATAGACCAGGACAAGGACAGTGTTCTTAGCAGTATTAATAATATTGCGGAGGCTTCCGAGGTAGCGGCAGCAGCGTCAGAAGAGGTATCCGCCTCCACCCAGGAACAGCTAAGTACCTTAGAGGAGCTTGAGAATATGGCGATTATGCTGAAGAATTACTCTAAGAATTTGGAAGAGAATTTGAGGCATTTTAAGGTGTGATGAAAAAAGAGATGTAGTGTGATGTGAATTGGGGCAAGAATCGAAAGATTTTTGTATATAGTTAGTATCGTTCCTTTACTTGGAGCGTAGGCCGAAATATTACTATCTTCTCCTCCCCCCGGAGAGGGTAGTAATATTTCGGCCTACGCTTTTTTGGGTTGGGAAGAAGGAATAATAGCTTATGGTGTATAGGCTTAGGGAGCTTTTTGTTTGCGGGGTAGGACAAATTGAATTATAATATAAGTATCAGAAGTTTCCATTTGACTTGCGGGGATGCCCCTTATCTTCGGGCCGCTGGCGGAGGAACTGGGCTGGCGCGGCTATCTTTTTGACCGTTTGGCGAACAGGGAGCCGTTGGCGTAGGGCATTCTGATTGGGGTTATTTGGGCTATATGGCATCTGCCCATGTTTTTGATTTCCGGCACTTATCAGAATGGACTGCTTGAGGGCGGTTTCCGACGGGGTTATATGTATGTGCCTGTTCTTTGTTGCTGATGGTGCGTGTTTTTATGACTAAGTAGGGTTTTGATTAAAAGAAATTTCATTTATAATGTAAGATATTAAGATGTTAATAAGGAGTGTGGGTATTATGATGTATGAATTTATGAAACTTGATGATAATACTGAAATTGTACATTCTGATATTATAAGCTATGATCAGGGGGAGCATGTTAAAGTATATTTTGAAAAACCTATGTATGGGGGATTTTGCTCTGTATCCTGCTATTTGCCTGAATATAGGTGGGAAGATAACAAAGGATTTACAAAAGAGGATATTGATAAATTTGATGATGTATTAAAATCAACGGCACATCTAATCATTCGGTTCGCCAGACAAGGAGGCTTGGGAAATACCTCAAATCCTTGAAATTGGAGCATATGGTGTTTTTGGCCAAGCGAAGGGGATCGGAGCCGGTGAATACTCATATGTACAGATTAAAATGCTTTTGGTTACTAATTGTATTTTATTTTTGATTGGGGGATGAATAGTTACAAAATTCCCTTAAAAGATAAATTCTTATGATGTATAATATTGAATGATTGCGATAGAATTCAACTGCAACATTTGATGTGAAGAAGATCTTTTTAATGTTTGTTCAATAATTAAGTGAGTAATTGTTATAAAATATTGCATGACAATTAACGATTAACATGCTATGTTATACATAAATGGATATAAAATTATTGTTCCTTTACTTGGAGCGTGGGCCGAAATATTACTATCTTCTCCTCCCCGGAGAGCGGAGAAGGTAGTAATATTTCGGCTCACATTTTTTTAAAACAGCAAATATAAGGAATAAAATAGAAAATAAGTAAAAATATTGTTGTGTCATGTAGAATTATGGAAGTAAATATGATATAGTTTATAATGTAAGTAGAAAAAGAATTTGCCAATGTATAATTTATGTTTATAAATTTAAAAGAAAGGGGGATTACTATGAGGCTAGAACTCTTGATGACTTTGGATAGGCCAATATTGCCGAAGAGTTACTCAAAACTCTTTCTGGCATATCTAAAAAATACTATTTCCAACTGGAAACAGGGGCAATGCTTTGAACATTATTTTGGAGGCACAAAAATAAAGGATTATTCTTTCAGTGTAATCCTATCAAAGCCGGTATTTAAGGAAGAAGTGATTGAATTAGCGAATGAAAAGATCAAAATGATATTTACGGCGGATGATAGGCATCAGACAGGTTTAGTGTTTTTTGCTGCTTTTATTCAACAAAAGAATAAGCGTTTTCTGCTTCCAGAAGGAAATGCAATATCTCTAAAGAAAATCAATCCGTTGAGAGAAGAATTGATTATGTCACCAAAGGTTGTTTTTAAAACAATAACGGGTTCGGGTCTTGTCGTACGACAGCACGATAATGAGACGAACAGAGATCGTTATTTCACATTTCAGGACGAAGGATTCGATACACGAGTGAAGGAAGTTTTGAGCGCCCAAGCGAAAGAAGCGGGTTTTTCGGAAGAGATAGCCCAAAATATTGGCCTAAGCCCTATACAGTGTAAAAAGGTTGTTGTCAAACAATTTGGGGTATACATAGATGCAACTGTCGGAGTGTTTGAAATAGCAGCAGCGCCAGAAGTGTTACAATACTTTTATCAGGCAGGAGTGGGATCGAGACATAGCCAGGGATTTGGCACGGTAGATATTTTATCACAGGAATAAAGCGGAAAGGAGGGAGTGTGTGAGGACAGTTGTAGAAAGTGATAAGTTTGATGTTTGGCTGGAACCGTCTGACTGGAGATATTCGGCTACAATTGTGGGGCTTAGTAAATATTTGAGGTATTACGGTGATGAAAATCAAGATTATGAAATTACTGATGAATATTTGAAGTTTAGAAGTGCTGATATTACCCAAGAAAAGTATCTTTTGTTTGTAGAAGCCGAGTATGGGGAAGAGCTACAGCATAAACAACTGGAAAATTTGCTGATGAAAGAGGAAGTCTCAGAAGAGCAGATAAAGCTGGCTAATGATTTGCTTAAGACGGGAAATGCCATTATGAAAGAGGTTTTTGGAAAAAGCAAATTTGACGGGACGAACCAAGGAGAACTGTTGGAGAAGATAAGAAGCAATCGCCAGGATTTGATATGGAAAACGTTCTTAAATAAAGACAACATGTATGCCAATTTTGCACCCACGAGAAAAGGTAAAAGAGAATTATTTGAAGAAGGCAAAATTTGTTGTAGATTGTTGGGATATGATGTGGATATTGGAAGGAAATCGAAATCGATAGCATATAACTTTGATGTATCAACGTTTCAAGCGCAGGATGATTCTTTTTTTGATTTTATACCGTTTGCTTTTTTTGGAGATCGGGAAACATTTTTTATCAACGCCAATTATTCTGTAAGGAGCTTATTGCAAACTAATCAGAATTTTGAACGTATGATCAAGATGGAGGTGATAAAAAGTGAGGGTAAATCAAAAGATGCAAGAAAGGTTCTCTTTAAGTCAATACAGGAGACGGCAGATTTTATTGATTTTGATACAGAAGTTATTGTGAAAAATCGTGGCGTGGATTTTTTTGAAACCCTGTATATAAGAAAGGAAAGTATCAAAATTTTAACGGCGATAAAAGAATATGATTCTTTTTGCTTCTCTATAAAAATTAATGATAAGTATTATGTCAATATACAAAAAGAGGTACTAGAATGTATTTTGAACCTGGTACGCACAGATGAATTGATTGAACTTCTCTTTAGGAAAAGAGAAGAAAAAATAAGGACAAATATAGAATACATTGTATCAAAATTTATACAAATAAATCAGTTAATTAGTGGGGGTGGAAGTATGAATCAATCCATGAAAGTGGCGTATGCCTGTGCAAAGGAAGTAACTAAGAAATTGCCGGATAACAAAAGAACGAGTTATCGTCAAAAGTTGACAAGTGCTATCATTTTCAAAGATTATGATAGGTATTGTCAAATTTTATTGCAGTTGTCAAACTATGCAGATGTTTCATTTGATTTTGCCTTAGATTTATTTGAAGATTTCGAGGAGAATAAAGATATTGCGTATACCTTTATCAATGCACTGACAAAAGCTAAAGTAGATAATAAAGAGGAGAAATAGGAGGGAATGGATATGGAAAAAAGATCATTAACATTAACGGTGGTTGCCAATATGACTTCTAATTATTCGGAAGGCCTTGGGAATATTGCAAGTGTACAAAAAATATTTAAAAATCGTAAAGTTTATACTATTCGTAGCAGAGAAAGTCTGAAAAATGCATTGATGGTACAGGCTGGTTTATATGATGACTTACAAACAGAAGTTGATGGGGCAACACAGAAACTCGTAACAGAAGCCCTGAATGCAGCATCCTGTAGGGCGCTGGAAGGTGGATATATGAGCACAAGTGGGACTACCTATATAAGAAAAAGTTCGATTTATTTAACAGATGCAATTTCCTGTGAAAGCTTTGTAAATGAGACACGTTTTCATAATAACTTATATGTGGCGGGGAATTTTGCGGCAGCTAATGGAAAGAATGTTCAAAACGATGCAGGTGGCGTGGGACTCATGCCATATCAGTACGAATACGACAAATCGTTAAAGGTATATAGTATAACCATAGACCTTGAAATGATTGGAAGAGATGATAATTTCAATGTGGAAGCAGATAAAAAGGAAAAAGCAGAGCGTGTGAAAATGATATTAAATGCAGTAGAATCATTAAGTCTGGTAGTAAAGGGAAATTTGGATAATGCTGAGCCGATATTTGTTGTAGGAGGACTTTCGGATAGGAAAACACATTATTTTGAGAACGTAGTTCATGTAGAGGCAGATAAATTGATGGTGTCCGAGGATTTGAAAGATAAAGTCGCCAGAGGATATCGTACTGGGTTATTGCGCGGAAAAATGTTAATAAATGAAGAGGAGATTGAGCGGGAATTACAACCGGTGACGATTCCAGCATTTTTTGAAGCACTGAAGGAAGATGTGAATTCTTATTACAACGTATAATCAAGATGCTGGAAAGTAGGTGAAGTAATTATGGAGGCTTTACGTCTATTAATACGTCAGACCAGTGCGAATTATAAGCGGGAAGAGACTATTGATAATAAGATGACATATCCACTGCCGCCAATTTCAACAGTGATAGGTGCAATTCATGCAGCTTGCGGTTATAAGGAATATCATCCGATGGATATTAGTATTCAGGGCAAGTATGAATCCATGCATCGGAAACCTTATACGGATTACTGCTTTTTGAATTCCGTACAGGACGACAGAGGAATCCTGGTAAAAATGCGAAATGGTACGATGCTTTCAAATGCATTTGAGAAAGTTGCCACTGCAAAAAAACCACAGGGAAACAGCTTCAGAAATAATATTACAATTCAGGTAAACAGTCCGGAATTACTTAAAGAATATTGTCAATTAAAAGATTTGAAAGATGAGATTGATAAATTCAAGAAAATTAGATTGGAACCGGTTATAAGTCTACTGAAAAGGAGAAAAGTGCACCTATCTAAGAAAAGGAAAGGGTTAGAGAGTAGCAGCGCAGGTTATCGTTTAGTAGTTCACCGGGAAAGGGAGCTAAAAGATGTGGAAGAATTGATAAAATCTAAATTGGAAGATTTTCAGACGGATAATTATATAATCCCCATTTCCCGTTACCGCTCTCTGACAACATCTTTAAAGTTTTATGAGATACTGAATAATATTAAATTAGTAATTCATATAAGAGCCGAGGAAGAAACCTTAAAGGATATCTTGAAAAATATCTTTAATCTGAAAGCTATTGGAAGAAGTGAAGATGTTGTTTCAGTGGAAGATGCTCAAATTGTTCAATTGTTGGAAGATTGGGACGAGGAAGTGTCCAGCGATTATTCGGCGTATTTAGATTACACTCTCCTAAAACAAGAGAGGGTAATATGCAAAAATATAGAAGCAGGAAGAACGGTAAATGGTACGAAATATTATCTGAATAAGAATTATCAGATTGTAGACGGAAAAAGGGTGTTTGAAAAGAAAAAGGTATTATATTTGTCACAGTATGCTGTAGATGAATTCGGTGATGGGCTGTATCTGGATCAATATGGAGATGGAGGATATATTGTGAACTTTCTTTAAACGCAGAGGCAATGGTTAATTAGATAGCGTTTTCCAGGAGAAGAATGGATGGATATTAGAAAATATAAAGCAAAGCCGAATAAGACGATAGAAGAACACGTTGGGGATTTATTATATATGCTGGAAATGCTTAGGTCATATCACTACATAGAGGATGGTAGAATATATGAATTGATTAAGATTGCCTGTATATATCATGATGATGGAAAAGCGAATGAAGAGTTTCAAAGACGTGTGAATGTGGTGAAAGGGAAACTGCGTTTTGATGAGACGAAAGAGGTTTCTCACAATGTGTTGTCGGGGTATTTTATCAATCCGAATGACTTTCAAGATGTACAGGACTACTATAGAGTGCTTTTTGCAGTTTTATATCACCACGATTTTGGTGATGCGCTCAGTATTATGCAGGAAAGAAAGGAATTAATTGAGTCATTACTAAAGGGTCTCCCCGTATATACTATTAAGAGCCGAAGCAGGGCTAATGTGGGAAGAATGATATACGATGATGATGCGATTAAAATCAAAGGCTTTTTACATAAGGTGGATTACAGTGCAAGTGGAGGATATCCGGTAGAATTCCCTAATGATTTTCTGGTCGATAAGCTTGATAACGTGAAAATGAAATGGAAGGAAAGAAAACCGTCTAGCGATTGGAATGAATTACAGAAATTCTGTATGGGAAAACGAGATGAAAATATTATAGTTGTTGCACAGACAGGCATGGGAAAAACAGAAGCTGGACTGCAGTGGATAGGAAATCATAAAGGATATTTTGTGCTGCCACTTAGGACGGCAATTAATGCAATTTATGATCGTATCAGATGTGATATTTTACAGAATGAACAGATAGATACCCGGATATCGATCTTGCACTCGGAATCCTTGGAGTATTATGCGAAGCAGCTTGAAGACATGGAATTTGATTTGTTTGATTATGAAAGCAGAGGAAAACAATTTACGATACCTTTAAACATTTCAACGATGGATCAGCTTTTTGACTTTGTATTCCAATACCAGGGTTTTGAGTTGAAGCTTGTTACACTTTCTTATTCTAAAATTGTTATTGATGAGGTTCAGATGTATGATCCGGAGCTTCTGGCATATTTAATTTATGGTTTGAAGCGAATTTGTGATATGGGTGGAAAAGTAGCGGTAATGACTGCAACAATGTCGCCATTTATGAAAGAATTGCTAATGAGAGAAATTTCTTTCAACGAAGAAAATATTCGAACTTTTACAGATGATACTATTCGACATAATATACAGGTGTATGATCGTTTTTTAAACGCGGAAGACATTTTGAAAAAATATAAGGATAATGAAAAACAGAAGAAAAGTAGCAAAATTCTTGTGGTTTGTAATACCATACGGAAAGCACAAAAATTATACGATGATATACAGAGATATGAACGGAATATACCTGCTCATATACTGCACAGTCGGTATACAAGGGCAGAACGTGGAAAACTGGAGCAGGAGATACTGGAATTTGGAAAAACCTATGACGAAAGCGGAGGATTAGATAATTGTTTAGGAATTTGGATATCGACATCTCTTGTTGAGGCGAGCCTTGATATTGACTTTGACTATTTGTTTACGGAACTTCAGGACTTGAATTCTCTATTTCAACGGCTTGGAAGATGTAATAGAAAAGGAGTAAAAGATGTGACAGATAGAAATTGTTATGTCTATACAAAAATCGAACAAAGTCTGCTAAGCGGCAATCAGGCTTACATTGATGAAACAATATTTTTGCTATCAAAACGTGCAATACAGACAGTAGACGGACAACTTTCTGAATTGAAAAAACAGGAGTTGATACGGGAGTTTCTGACTATGGAAAATCTGGGAGAAAGCCAGTATTATAGGAAATATAAGGAAGCCAGTTCATTTATTAAGGGTATTATACCGTACAAGTTTGAAAAGAGCGAACAACGGTTGCGAAATATTTTATCAGAGGACATTATTCCGAGCCCTGTATACGAACAGCATAAAGAGGAAATTCATGAGTACGAGAGAATCCTTTTAGAAGATGATTTAGAATCTGTTGAACGAATGAAGGTGAGAAGTAAGATTTTTCAGTACTCAGTGAACATTCCTTACTGGCAATGGATAGAATATCGAAAAGCTGTTCAGAAAGGAGATGCAGGGTATTTTCCCCAAATCTGTATGGGAAGGCGAGAAGCAATTCAGGTTGTTGAATGTTTGTATGATGAACTTGGATACCAGAAGATTGATTATAAAACCTTCATAAGAAAAGCAGAGATGTTGTAAAGGCGATGAGGAGTAATGGGAGATGCAAAAGGAAATAACTGGAGTAATGGTGTATTATTATCAAGTCTGTCTGCGGAAATTATGGTATTTCTATCATGAAATTCAGATGGAACAAGATAATGAGAATGTAAAAATAGGTAAAATATTGGATGAGGAAACGTATCAGAGAGATGAAAAGCATATTAATATTGATAATGTCATTAATGTGGACTTTATTCGCTCTAGAGGAATATTACATGAAGTAAAAAAAAGCAGAAAAATTGAAGAAGCTAGTGTTTTTCAAGTGAAGTATTATCTGCATTATTTGAAGCAAAGAGGTGTAGAGGGGATTACGGCGAAGATAGACTATCCTCTATTAAAAAAGACAATAGAAATTGATCTGACAGACAAAGACATAGAGCGAATAGAAGAGTGCCTATCAGAAATTAAACAGATTGTAGAAAAGAATATCCCACCAGAGCTAAGCAAGAAGAATATCTGCAAATCCTGTGCCTATTATGATTTATGCTTTATTTAAGCAGGGTGTGGAGCGTACTATCTGACGAATTGTGGAGGAAAGCACATGAAAAGAAGTTATTACATATATAATGACGGTTCTCTAAGGCGGAAGGATAATACAATTACTTTTATTGACGAGCACGATGAGAAAAAGGATTTACCGATAGAACGTGTTGGGGACATTTACGTTATGTCGGAAATGAGTTTTAATTCCAGCTTGATTAATATATTATCGCAAAATGGAATTCCTATTCATTTTTTTAATTACTATAGTTTTTACACAGGAAGCTTTTATCCTAGGGAACAGTTGGTATCGGGAAACCTATTAGTAAATCAAGTTGCTTACTATATGGATTATAATAAAAGGATGGAAATAGCTAGAGCAATTATCGATGGAGCGTCATTTAATATTTTCCGTAATCTCAGATATTATAATGGGCGTGGAAAAAATGTGCAGGAATATATGAATACAATAGAGAACTTGCGAAAACAAATCCCTAAGGCACAAAGTATTCAGGAGTTAATGGGATATGAGGGGAATATTAGAAAAACGTATTATAGTGCATGGTCGATGATTATTGATCAGGATATAGAGTTTGAAAAGAGAGTGAAAAACCCACCTGACAACATGATTAATACGTTGATTTCCTTTGTGAATACGATGATATATACCAAGGTATTGGGTGAAATCTATCAGACACAGTTAAATCCTACTGTAAGCTATCTTCATGAACCAGGAGACAGACGATTTTCACTAAGTTTAGATTTGGCAGAAATATTCAAGCCGATCCTTGGAGATCGATTAATTTTCTCATTACTTAATCGTAGGCAGATAACAGAAAAGTGCTTTACAAAAGGATTAAATTATTTGCACTTGACAAAAGAAGCATCAAAAACTGTTGTTGCAGAATTAGATGCAAAAATGCAGACAACTATAAAGCATAAAGATTTGAATAGAACAGTGTCATATCAGTATTTGATGAGGCTGGAATGTTTTAAGCTGATTAAACATCTCTTTGGGGAAAAAGAATATGAATCGTTCAAAATATGGTGGTAGAAAGGTGTTTATATGTATGTTATTTTGGTATATGATATAAAAAGTGACGAAGGTGGAGCGAGAACTCTAAATAAAACTTTTAAGATCTGTAAAAAGTATTTGACACACATTCAAAACTCAGTATTTGAAGGCGAACTCTCGGAATCACAGATACTGAAATTAAGAATGGAGCTTCGGTCAGTCATTCGTACTGACAGAGATTCGTTGATTGTATTTAAAAGTAGAAATGAAAAATGGATACCAAAAGAAACGTGGGGGATACAGGAAGATATGACAAGAAATTTTCTTTGATTGTCGACCCCGAATAGTGTTAAAATACGGTGGGGACGACAAAGGGCAGATTGCAGGGGTTATTGCAGAAAAAATTTACTTTGTGTGTGGGTTTGAAAGATGGATTGGGGAGGAAACGTTTAGGTCGACAAAATGATAGAAATTAGTGTAGATTATATAAGGGTTATAAGATGACGGATTAAAGTAGAACCATAGTGGAATGTAAATGAGGTTAAAATAAATGTTACAGACGTACACCTGGCGATTAAAGTAGAACCATAGTGGAATGTAAATATAAGGAGGGATAACGGTGCCAAGCACAAATAAAACATTAAAGTAGAACCATAGTGGAATGTAAATGGATAATAATTCAATTTTTATATATAAATCACTTAACATTAAAGTAGAACCATAGTGGAATGTAAATCAATGTGGGCATATCCTATTTATTTGGTCTGCCATAATTAAAGTAGAACCATAGTGGAATGTAAATTTGGCATTATTGATGAGGTTATCAAGATTGTCCCATTAAAGTAGAACCATAGTGGAATGTAAATTATGATCACCTACTTTTTTTCATTTTTCTGGCGTTGAGATTAAAGTAGAACCATAGTGGAATGTAAATTGGTATCCATAAGCACAGGAAGATATTTCAATGAATTAAAGTAGAACCATAGTGGAATGTAAATCGGGGAACCGTTGTTCCTTCGAATTTTGCATCCTTATTAAAGTAGAACCATAGTGGAATGTAAATGTCTTTGGCTACCTCGGTGTAACCTCTTTGTCTCAATTAAAGTAGAACCATAGTGGAATGTAAATACAGAAAAATGCAATTAACACACTTATCTTTATTATTAAAGTAGAACCATAGTGGAATGTAAATGAGCCAGCCAGGATTTCAAGCCGATAAGAAAACATTAAAGTAGAACCATAGTGGAATGTAAATTACAAAATAGAAGAGGGGATGATTACTTGTTAAGATTAAAGTAGAACCATAGTGGAATGTAAATGAAGCCTCCAGGCGTCTATGTGGAGCCCTAATTGTTATTAAAGTAGAACCATAGTGGAATGTAAATGGAGATTGACCGATCCTCTCTCTGGCAGTAATCCAATTAAAGTAGAACCATAGTGGAATGTAAATTCACCAAAAAGTAAGGAAACAAAACCGCCTTACGGCATTAAAGTAGAACCATAGTGGAATGTAAATATAATAGCTGCATCTGCTCCGGATCCATGCTGATGATTAAAGTAGAACCATAGTGGAATGTAAATATGAAGAAATATAAGCTACCGGTTAACTATGCTGCCATTAAAGTAGAACCATAGTGGAATGTAAATACTTATATCATTGGTGAAAACGTACCTGGAATCCATTAAAGTAGAACCATAGTGGAATGTAAATAGGTAACAAATGTGCGCACATCTTCTGACGAGAAGACATTAAAGTAGAACCATAGTGGAATGTAAATCTGGTATGTATTCATACTCTTTCCCTTCGGTAAAATTAAAGTAGAACCATAGTGGAATGTAAATTCAAATGTATCATGCGGGATTATTGCTTGTTCTAACATTAAAGTAGAACCATAGTGGAATGTAAATAGTATTCTACTCCAATCAGTAATACATTTTGTCTTGCATTAAAGTAGAACCATAGTGGAATGTAAATGTTGTAAATCCATTCCCCTGACTGCTCCCTGTTTATTAAAGTAGAACCATAGTGGAATGTAAATCCACTAAATACTTACTAATCCATTTTGTCCGGTTTAAATTAAAGTAGAACCATAGTGGAATGTAAATAGAGTTGTTTCACGGCCGTTAAA
>JARKQP010000245.1 GCA_029974875.1 Mobilitalea sp. | reverse complement strand
TTCAAAGATCTTATTTACATAGTCCAGGACTGTAGCACGGCTGCGGAAATTCCTATCCAGGTCAATCCTCTGATAAAGATTTCTATTTCCTTCCGGACCATGCTCCTCCATAGAATACTTCCCGTATTTCTCCATGAATATTTCAGGCATTGCCAGACGGAACTTATAAATACTCTGCTTCACATCACCAACCATAAACCGGTTCGGCGCCCCCATATCCTCCTTCGATATGCTGCGCAGAATAGTTTCCTGGACCATATTGCTATCCTGATATTCATCAATCAGGATCTCTTCAAACTGTTCGCTTAACTCCAGAGCCGCCTGTGTCGGCACATCTTGAATCAATATCTTAAGCGCCAAATGCTCGATATCGTTAAAGTCAATGAGGTTCTTCTCCTCTTTCTTCTTTGAGAACTCCTCCATAAACTCAAGGGTCAGGTCAAACAGCACCTGCATCACTTTATCTACCGCCCGCATATCCTCAAGCATTTCTTCCGGTGTCTGGAAGAAGAACTGGTTCGACAGATCCTTAAGTCCCTTTTTTACCTCCTCGCGGAGCGCCTTTACCTTTTCCTTCTTCCAAGGCTCCGCCTCTTCCTTTTTATTAGATAACCTCTCAAAGGCTATGCCCTGGAACAAAGCCGCACTTTCCTCATAAGTGTCAGCCTCCATTAATTCAGACAACAGCCTGCAATCTGATAGCAGTGCCGGTAAATATGCCGCCGGCCCGCCAGCTTCATTACACAGCTCCATTGCCTCCTGATTCTTCTTTGATAAATCCCGCAGTACAGAAGCCACATACCCTAAAAGCTCCTTCATCCAGGGCGCAGAGATCATATCCTCCAGGGTCTCTAATGCAAACATGTTCTTTTTGTCAGCAATCCAGGTTTTAGGCCAGGGATCGCTCATAGAAAAATTATACAATTGCAGCACCAGATCCTCAATGGGCGTATCTGATTTGGAATAGGAATAGCTTTCAATAAATGCATGAAAATCCTCACTTCCTTCCTCATACCAACGCTCCAGGACATCCGCCATCACATCCGACTTCATCAATGTAATTTCCGATTCCTCCGCAATTTTAAAGGACGGATCCAGATCAATCCGATGAAAATAATTACGGATCACATTAAGGCAGAAGCTGTGTATGGTCGTGATATTCGCACTTTGGAGCAGGGAGGCCTGCTTTTGCAAATGCCCATTATCCGGATTCTCCTTTAGCTTCTGGTCAATAGCCCTTCCAATACGATCCTTCATCTCGGCTGCTGCCGCATTGGTAAAGGTTACAACCAAAAGGCGGTCAATATCCAGCGGCTGCTCCCCCTCCGTTATCATCTGGATGATGCGCTCGACTAATACGGCAGTCTTTCCTGAACCTGCCGCCGCGGAGACCAATAAATTCTTATTCCTTGCATCAATTACTTTCTGTTGTGCTATCGTCCAGCCCATTTACTTTCCTTCCCTTATGCTGCCATAGGCAGCACAAATATAAGTGGGAAGAACGCTGCTCTTGCATTCTTCCGGTGTGAAAAGTGTGCCATGCATGGCACACCAGAATTTCTTAGGTGGCGTCTTTTGGCGCCTTAGAAATTCTAAAGGCTCGCGATCTTTTGCGAGACTATTCACACTCACCCCATATTTCTGCCTTAATTTCATCCACCTGTTTCTTCGAAAGATTGCGGTAGGCATAGCCTGGCAACCGGCTGTCAAAGCCGCAGGCACCCCGGTATTCACAATAGGTACAGGCTGCCGCCTCCCCCATCCGGTAAGGGTTAAGCACAGAGTCCCCCTGTAGGATCTGCCTGCTGTCCTCTGCCAATTTACTATTGACATAATCAACCAGAGCCTTCAGCTGCTTTTCCGTAGCAACTACGGATCTCTTCCCCAGCTCTCCCTCTTTGTTAGTCTCAACGGGTATGATATCCGATTTCGCCGAAGCCCGGAGCGTCCTGTCCTCTCCCGCCAGCTTACTGTCCATTAAACCAATTACTTTTTTATCCTCATTGACCAGGCCGTTCATGCGGAGGCTTTTGTAGATATCCTCCTCTGCCTGGTCTGATTTTGCAACAATCGGGTCATCAATATGATAATAAAAGATGCCCGCAGGAACGATTTCCTTCCCACCATATTCCCTGCCCAGGTAATCAAGGGCCGCACTTAAATAAACGGACAGCTGCTGCTGCAATCCGTAATAAACACTGCTTAAATCAAAATAGGTGTTGCCTGATTTATAATCAATTACCCTGACATAGACCTTGTTCCCTTCCTCATAGATGTCAAGCCGGTCGATCCGTCCGGTCAGGCTCAGCATAACATCCGGTGCATGGTTAAATTGCTTTTCATAGCCCCACGGCTCAAAAGCCCCCTGCTTAATTTGGTTGCACAAAGCCCAAAGGGTCCGGACTGTGATCCGTTCCATGCGTTTAATCATATATTCATTCCTAGCGGAGCTGCGCAGCACTGAGCTTTCGTATTGCTCCACCGCGTAGGCTACGCTTTCAACTGCCCACTGCTCCCTGACATCATCCGGTATGGTATGCCAGGTGTACTCGCCTGTATCCAACCGCTTTGAGAAATGGTCAATTGCATTATGGAATATGGTACCTATATCCGGAATAGCCAGCTTATATTCCTGTCTCTGCTCCAGGGACAGGCCATAGCTGAGGAAATGGGCAAAGGCACAGCCCGCGTATTTTTCAAGCCGGGTTACACTTCCCTTTAACTCCGAGCCATATAGCAGCTTTGCTGCCGCCTTTGAAATTCCCCTCTCCCTATTAACAAAGAAGGCGCCTTCCACCAGCCTGTCTAAAATTTTTCTCCTGTCAGGATCCTCCCTGTAATATAGATACAGCTCCCGCCACAGCTCCGAGGTCTCCTTCTGGTTATAGCTTCTCAGTCCTTCTGCTAAATAATTTAAACCGTTATCCTGGAGAACCCGCTCTATATACTCCTGAAAGATACTTACTTGATCCTCCGGAAGAATATCTGCTTGATCCTCCGAAAGGATACGTACTTGATCCTCTGGAAGAATATCTGCTTGATCCTCCGAAAGGATAATTACTTGATCCTCCGGAAGGATGCCTGCTTTACCCTCCGAAAGAATACCTGCTCCATTCTCCGAAAGGATACCCGCTTTATCATCCGAAAGAATACCTGCTCTACTCTCCGGCAAAAGACGTACGTTACACTCCCTAGTATCACTTTCATCTATCACGGAAAGCTTGGGAAACAGCTGCCTTACTTTATTGATAATGAACGAAGGGTTTACGGATTTCCCTTCCTCATTCACCTTATGGTATGTAATATATAGCTTCTCCTTCGGCTTTGTCATATTCAGGTAAATATAAAACTGATCCGTAAAGGACTGCTGGCGCTTCGTCGGAGCAAGCTCAATATCGTTGTTTATCAACAGCTCCCTCTCAATATCGGAAAGAATTCCACCACTTCCGATCGCTTTGGGGACAATTCCTTCGTTAACGCCGATAAAAAACAATGCACGTATGTCTTTTAGCCTGGTCCGCTGGGTATCACCAACCACCACTTCGTCCACTCCCGGCGGTATTAGTCCCACCTTTACTTCCACAAAGCCCGTGTCCAGTATTTCGCTAAATTCCTTTAAGCTGCAATGCTCATCACCCAGCAACAATACCATCTGGTCATATAAATCCATGACAATCCGGTAAACCTGCTCGAATTCCTTTGCAATCAAGGGCTGGCCTGCCTCTATAAAGCTGCTCCGGTATTCCTCCAGCTTTTGTTCTATCCTTAAATCCACCCCAAGCTCATATAATGCCGTGGTATAATCCCGCAGCGTCTTTTCCCGGTTCTTTAACACCACGTAAAGGGGCTCAATTTCTTCCATGAACTTCACCCGGATCTCATTGATAGCACCTAATTGCAGCGGCTCCCTGCTCCGGTATCTTCGGACAAAGGGCTCCGCCCATCTTTTATGTCCCCGGATGCCGGTAGCCAGCACATAATTCTCCAGGATATCTATCTCTTCCTTCGTACATCCGGTCATACCTGACCTCAGATAACGGAATACCCCCTCATAGCTGAAATCCTCGCTGACTACAACCACTGCCGCACGCAGCAATTCCACAAAGGGATTACTCAGTATATCCTTCTTATAATCAATAAAGCAGGGAATCTCCGACTGCAGGAACAAGCGCTTTGCAATTCTTCCATATTCCTTGACATCCCCGGTAACCACCGCAATGTCCCGGTAACGCAGTCCCTCCTCACGCACCAGCCGTTTAATCTCCCTGGCCACAAATGCAACCTCACAATTCCTATCCCTGGTGCTGTGGATCCTAATATCCCCCTGCTCCTTCCCATAGGTCTGATAGGGATAACGGAACAGGTTCTGCTCCAGGGCTGCAAGCGCTTCTGATTTACGGAAACGGTAAGGCACCTTACTTTTGCTCCTTTTTTCCGCATAGACAGGCTCCAGGGTTACGGCCTTTGAATCCTCCGCCAGCTGATACAGCTTTTTAATCGTCTTATGGCTTAAGCCAAAAAGCTGGTGCTCCTTCCCTTCCCCATCAATCCTTTCTCTCGGATCAAGGGTGACGGTTACCATAACCTTCTTCGCGTATGTTAACATTTTGGAAATCAACTGGTACTGGCAGGGTGTAAAGCCCGTAAAGCCATCCAGGCAGATCACAGTTCCCTTAATCCATTCGGAGCGGTCTATCACCCGGTTTAGCACCATGAAAATCTCTTCTGCCGTGATATAGCGTTCCTTCATAAATCCACGGAAGCCTTCATATACTGTATGAAGATCCGCAAGCTTCGCCTTGAGCACCGGCTTTTTCTCGGCGACCTCCTGCATCCTCCCAAAATCCTCCTCGCTGACGTTGTATTGGTACAGCTCAGAGAGCAGGGATTTTAATTCATTAATAAATCCTGTTTTTTTAACATTAGTGCCAAATAGAATTAAATCCTTTCTTTTTTCCGCTACTACCTTACGGAGCACCATGCTTTTTCCCGTATCCTCTAAAATAGGATAATCGTCACCGCCCACCTCTTCAAAGATACGGTAGGCAAAGCGCAAAAAACTAAGGATATCTACATTCATCACCCCATGCTCCGGGTGCATCGTGACAATATCCTTCTGGGTCTGTAAGGTAAACTGCTCCGGCACAATTACGAGGTAATTGATATCCGGATGTTTCCTTGATTCTTCAATTACTTCACGGTACAGCTGATAGGATTTACCAGAACCGGCACTTCCCAGAAAGAGCTGCAAGGACATAAAAACTCCCCCCATCCTTTAGGTGGCACTCCCGAAAATCCACTCATGTACATCTTTGCGGCTGATTTCCAAGAGTACTCTAAATTTATCTGCATAATTTATAGTGTAGTCTAATAATATATAATAAGAAATAAGACATGAAGCAACTCATGCTCTGGAGGATAGATATGGCAAAGACAAAAATAGTCGTCATCCAATTAAAAGAAATCATATACACTGTGATTTTCGCGGCATTAGGTATTTTGTTGATCCTGCTCCTGATATTCATGTTCAAGGGTGGCAAGGGCAAGGATGGGGAAGAGGCATCAAATGAAACTAATCTTTATACTGCAGGTACATATTCCTCCACATTTACCTTGAATGACATGGCGCTAAACATGGTCGTTGTAGTTGACAAGGATCACATCAATTCCGTAGAAATTGAAAACCTTGATGAGGCTGTTACTACGATGTACCCTCTCATCCAGCCTTCACTCAAAGCAATTGCCCTGCAGCTATACAATGATGTTCCTATCAATGAGGTTGAATTTATGGAGGACAGCAAATATACACAGCAGCTTCTCGTTGAAGCGATTCAAACTACGCTAGAAAAAGCGAAAGTAGCTAAATAATAATACATAGTATCAAATGCTGTAACGCTTTTCTTATTCTAAGCCAATTATATTCGGTTAAAAGCCGGCCATAATTGATTTTGGAAAGCCTTACAGCATTTTCTTTCCTGCCAGAGCCAATTGCAACGCAATATAATACATTCTATATGAATGTAAGGCTCCACTTGTAAAACCAGGGATTCAGCAACTTCACATTCCTAAGCTATTACTAAATCCTTAGTTTAGCTCAGTAATTAACTCATTCAGCAACTTCATATGCCCTAAGCTATTCAAAATACTCCTGGTACGGTGACACCTCATTCAAAAAGAGAATACCAATGATGCCCGGTCCCGTATGGGCGCCAATGGCACATCCCACATAATTATCAATAAATTTGACTTCGCCGTAAGCGGAGGTTATCTGTTCCTTCACCAGATCCATCGTCCCCGCATCATCCCCATGGACTATCGCAATCCTTTGGCTGGACAGACCGGCTCCACGCTCGCCCAGTATCTCCACCAATCTCTTTAATGCCTTATTCCTTCCTCTGATCTTTTCAATGGATTCCAAAGCACCCTCATCATTAACCTGGATGATCGGCTTAATATCCAGAAGCCCTCCAGCTATGGCAGAGGTTCTGCTAAGACGTCCCCCTTTAAAGAGATATTCCAGGGTATTGACCGTAAATACCATCTCCATATGCTCACAATGCCACCGGATACCCTCTATGATATCATTTTTTGATGCACCCTTTTCCTGCATTAACAGCGCATAATAGGCGGCAAGCCCATAGCCCAGGGAGGCACATTTTGAATCAATAATTGTGAGGTCAAAATCCGGGTACTGCTCCAGTAATTCCGCTTTGGCAATATTAGCCGCATTAAAGGTACCCGCAATCCCCATGGAAAAGCAGATATAGATCACCTCATCCCCGCGCTCCGCATAGGGTTAAAAATTATCATAAAACATATGGGCGTTGATATGGTAGGTTTTTATATCCACGCCGCTGCTGAGGATTTTGTAAAACTCCTCCGGCATAAGTGTCTGACCGTCAAAATAATCCTTCTCATCAATTACTACCGGTGTCGGAATTACATGCAGCCCAAACCTTTCAATCACCCATCTGGGAGTATCTGATGCAGAATCTGTAACAATCTTTAGTGCCATAGCATCTCCTTCCGCCGCCATTGCGGCTCCATAGAACCTGCGCCTGTCAGGCACAGCCGGAAGAAACCGCGTGAACAATCTCCTTATTCACACCCTCTTCCGCCAACGTTATACCTTATTGTATCTTATAGCTCATCCTTATAGCTGATCCAGCTCCTTCATCCATAATGCGGCCGAAGCATCGCTCGGCATCCTAAGGTCGCCTCTGGGTGAAACAGCCACACTGCCCACCTTGGGACCGTCCGGTAAGCAGGACCGTTTAAACTGCTGGGTAAAGAATCTCCAGTAAAAAACCTTTAACCACTTTAAGATTTCCTGCTCCCCGTAGCTGCCCTTAAAGGCATGCTTAGCCAACCGGTATACCTTTGACGGTTCAAAACCAAACCGCAATACATAATATAGGAAGAAATCATGGAGCTCATAGGGTCCCACGATATCCTCTGTTTTCTGTGCGATTTCTCCGTCCTTCGGCGGCAGAAGCTCCGGGCTCACCGGAGTATCAAGGACATCCAGCAGCACCTCCTTAAGCTTCTGATCCTGGGTTGTATCTGCAAAGTAGGATACCAGGTAACGTACCAGTGTCTTTGGAACGGAGGCATTCACCCCATACATGGACATATGGTCACCGTTATGGGTAGCCCATCCCAGCGCCAGCTCCGACATATCCCCTGTACCGACTACAAAACCGTCATATTTACCGGCAATGTCCATCAGCACCTGGGTACGCTCCCTCGCCTGGCTGTTCTCAAAGGTCAGGTCGTGGATGCCCTGATCATGGCCAATATCCCTAAAATGCAGCTCCACTGCTTCCCTTATGGGCACCTCCATAAGAGTTACCCCAAGGCTCTGTGCCATCAAAATTGCATTCTGGTAGGTTCTGTCCGTAGTGCCAAAGCAGGGCATGGTGACTGCACGGATTCCCTTCTTATCAAGCCCCAGCATCTCAAAGGCTTTCACTGTCACCAGCAATGCAAGTGTGGAATCCAGTCCTCCTGATATTCCAACAACAGCATTTTTAATTCCCGTATGGGAAAGCCTTGTCTTTAAGCCCATGGCCTGGATATTAATAATATCACGGCAGCGCTTATCCCTTTCCGCCTTTGCGGAGGGGACAAAAGGAGCCGGATCAACAAAGCGCGTCAGTTCAAGCTGGGGCAATTCCCCCTTTCCGTCTCCCAGGGTAAAGGGTACCACCTGGTAGGAGGCGGTGCTTTGCCCAAGATAGGTGTGCATCCTGCGGCGCTCGCTTTTTAGCTTACCCAAATCTATCTCGCTGGAAATAATTCCGTTTTCAAAGGTATCCGATTCCGCCAACAATGTCCCGTTCTCAGTAATCAAATTATGCCCACCAAAAACCAGGTCCGTTGTTGATTCACCCTCTCCGGCATCACTGTAAACATATCCGCAGACAAGCCTTGCCGACTGGCTCTTCACCAGCTCCCGGCGGTAGGCATCCTTACCCGTAAGCTCATCGCTGGCGGAAAGGTTCGCCATGACAGTGGCTCCGGCAATACAATGCTCGATGCTGGGTGATTTAGGAATCCACAGATCCTCGCAGATCTCAACCCCAAGGATATAGTCCGGCATATTGGTACACTGGAACAAAAGCTGTGACCCAAAATATACCTCTTTTCCCAGAAAGCCGGTCAGGAAAGGCTCCTGTAGCCCTGCGGTAAAATGCCTTGCTTCATAAAATTCCGTATAGTTTGGGATACTCATCTTCGGTATCAAGCCCAATACCTGTCCATTGCAAATAGCCGCCGCCGTATTATATAATTTCCCCCTTACAATATAGGGAAATCCCACAACCGCAACAATTTCCTTTCCCTTGGTATGGTCCACTATTTTCTTTACTGCGCCGATTGCCCCCTTCAACAGGGTATCCTGCAGGAACAGGTCACCACAGGTGTAGCCTGTGACACATAATTCCGGGAATACCACCAGCTTGTTCCCATCTGCTTCTGTTTTATCAATTAATTCTATAATCTTTCCTGCGTTATATTCACAATCAGCAACCCTGATTACCGGAGTTGCGGCAGCAACCCTCAAAAATCCATGCCTCATTTCCAAGCCTCCTTATTTTTAGGAGGCTTTGGCCTCCAATGACTTGTGGAGGTCTCTCCTCCTGTTTTAAGAATCCTTGCTTCTTAAAGTATATATTTACATTATAGATATTTGTAGAATAAAAGACAAGCAAAAAGAGTAGGGTACATTTTCCATACGGTTTTTCCTTAGGAATCCGAATCCTGCTTCCCCGATAAGAAGGTCAGATTATACATAGAATCCATCACTTTTTTAGTATAAAATTTACTGAAATAAAATTATAATGGTAGAGAAATAAAAAGCGACAAAGTATCGCAAATATAATTGCACGGAGGTATTATTATGATTATCGATTGTCATGCCCATCATGTGGCGGCTCCTTTTAATACAAACTATCTAAACTGGATAAAAGAAACCGGCCGCCAGGATTTTGGTCCCAGCTATCTATGGAATGATCCTGCTTTTGAAGATGAAGCTATCCGTTATGAAAAAGCAAGTACAGCTGGAATTAGCCGCTCCCTCATAACGTATTCTGCCAATATCGTCCCTATTATTGACGCAAATACAAAAGAAAGCGGAAACCCGGCAGAAACTGTACGGCTTCTTAATGACAGCACCATTAATATATGCAGCCATAGCGATGGAAAATTAATGGCTACTGCACTCATAGACCTGCGTCTAGGCAAAGACGCCCTGCCTGAAATGGAGCGCTGTGCTAAGGATGTACAAGGCTATTCTGTTTTAGCTGCTTATAAGCTGGACGGCCAAATCCATTTTTTGGATGATATATGCTTTGAGCCTTTCTGGGCTGAAGCTGAAAAAATAGGAAAACCTGTTTTTATCCACTTTAGCAACCTATATAAAATAAATAACCCACTGGCTCCCCTTCCCGGTTTTATGAACGATACCCTTCTTTATGCGGGTATGGGGCAATTAGTAGAAGATGCCCTATGTGCAGCCCGCATCGTATTATCCGGCGTATTAGACAGACATCCCGGTGTAAAGGTAGTAATGGGACAGCTTGGGGGTCTATATCCTTTTATGCTGGAACGTATGGAAATGTTATATAATATGTACAAAAACGGAGCTGTCCATGCAGGTAAAATTGTAAACGATATTTCCCTCCCTGAAAACTTCCTGTGCAATATGAAGGACTATACTGATAATATCTACATAGATACTCATTCCATGAGCGCTGCCTCGGTACTTTGTGCAGCCCAAACCCTTGGAGAGGATAAGATTTTATTTGGATCTGACTATCCAATCACCCCTGCCGGCTGGGGTATGGAACATGCGAAAGCCCAATTGGATATGCTCCCCCATTCATTAAAACAGAAAGTATTCCATGATAATGCCGCTAAATTATTACACTTATTGTAGGCGGCATACTGGTTTCCTTTCCAGAGGGTATGCAAAATGGAAAAAACATACCATATATTGCAGATATCAGAGGATAATTCTGCAATATATGGTATAGAATTTTCTTTTGCAATACCCTTTTACTTATTATTTTGTATTCAAAAAGGATGCCTCCAACCATATCCTGATTTTCTGACATCCTTTTTGTTCTTATCTTCTATTTATTTCTTTGCCCATAATGCCAATCCATTTTTAAAACCCATTTTATTTCAATTCCCACTTTTTCCCGGATCCCGGTTTCTTCTAAAATGTAAAACCATTAAATCCTTCTATACCCAAAAAGCTTCAATAGGCTTTTCATAAATAATGAGAGGTTTTAAGAATTCAATTGCTTTCCCCAAGCCTTCCTCCACACTCATCAGTGCATCTTCATGCTCAATACTAACCGCACCATCATAGCCAGCAGTGCGCAAGGCACTGATAATTTCTTTCCATTTCTGTTCTTCATGGCCATACCCGATAGTTCTAAATAGCCATGAACGTTTTTCAACATCTGCTAAGCTTTGTGTATCCAATACACCATAGGTTTGTACCTTCAAAGGGTTGATATAGGTATCCTTTGCATGAAAATGATGGATGGCTCCCTTTAATACGGCAATTGCCTGGGCAGGATCAATTCCCTGCCAGTACAAATGACTTGGGTCAAAATTAGCGCCAATTTCAGGCCCGACTGCTTCCCGAAGCTTCAATAAGGTCAGGGGATTATAAACACAAAATCCCGGATGCATTTCCAATGCAATTTTTTTAACACCATAAGACGCTGCTTCTTTTACTGCTTTCTTCCAAAAAGGAACCAGCACCTCACTCCATTGCCATTCTAAAACCTGTACAAAATCATTTGGCCAGGGATAGGTAATCCAGTTAGGCGCCTTACTTGTCCGGGAATCTCCTGGGCAGCCGGAAAACGTGATAATACAATCCACACCTAACTTTTCTGCCAAACGTAATGTATCAGTAAAATCCTCTGCCGCCCGTTCCCTAACTTCCTCATCCGGATGTACATGATTAGAATGGAAGGACAAGGCGCTTATTTTTAAATTGTATTTTGTAAGAAGTAATTTAAATTCCCCTAATTTCCCTTCATCTGCTAACAATTCCTTTGGATTGCAGTGTCCATTACCCGGGAAGCCCCCTGTACCTAATTCCACACGATCTACGCCGCGGCTGCTAAGCCACGCAAAAGCTTCTTCCGTGCTGCGGTCATATAACGGAACTGTTAATACACTTAAATTCATAGCTTTTCCTCCTAGCCAAGTAACTTCTTAATTTGATTCATTACCTGCCATGCTTATCTAATTTATAATTTCCTATAACTGGATGGGATATCCATCCGGATCAGACATATAGAAGAATCTCATATGATCCCCGGGAGCGATGGATCCCTTAAAAGGCTTTCCATTCTTTTTAACAGCTTACTCACCGATATACTGTTTCATCATCACATGATGGCGTCTTACCTGTTCAATTTCATCCTCTTCATATGCACAGTTTTGGCTATGGTACGCCCGCTGTCCCTCAAATTCAGAACAAATATACCCGCCCCAACCAATATCCTTCAGTACCTTGATTGGTTCTTCATAGTTAATCGCAGTTTCCTGACAATTTTCATCCATACGGTAGAACTTACCATGGATATGCACAATCACATCGGAAATATCGCGGAGCAATACGGGCTCACTATAACGGTTCATCATGGAAGCTCCTTGAAGCGCACCAATAATCTGGTTGCCTGCCCCCATTTCCTTTGCCTTACCGATTACTCTGCCAAAGGGTTCCTTATTCTGTACAGCTGCCTCCACATAATCAAGGATCTCCTGCTTTTCTCCGCCTAATTTAGCCGCATATAATTGGGCTCCATTAAGACCTGTCATAAAGATGCCAAAATCAGGAATCAGGCCTATGTATTTTGAGTTATGCTTTCTTGCCAGCTCGGCTACATTTAACATCCAGTTACTATTAAGGGCATGGGGCGGATGTACCTCCAGTCCCATGGCTACCCCGTAATACTCTGCTGCGGGAAGAGCCTGCTCTAATACTTCAGGAGAGACTAAGGCCAGTACACGGATACATTGAAAGCCCAGCTTAGCTGCCAATGCTAAATCCTGTTCCATCATCTGTACCTGCTCCTGCACATAGGAGATACGCCCTTTATATATCATGGAATCAATAAAGGAGTCCATACAGGTGGGAACCGTACCGTACTTTTCCATAAGCTCCTTCCATCTTGCAATTCCCTTCTCTGTAATATTAGGATAAACAGCCTCCGGAAAACGTTCCAGGGGCATCTGCTCATAAATCAGTTCGATACCCTTGGCACCGGTTGTTTCCACCGCCATCCGTATGCACCCTTCCAAATCCAGCTTACCGTTATAGTACGTCTGCTGGTAACTATATAAAGAAACTCCACGTTTAATTGCCATTATAAAACACCTCCCTGGTAGCACACGGTATCCATCATTCCCGGATCCACAATTAATGAAATCACACAAGGCCTTGCTTGACGTCCCATATAGCTCATACGGATGGAGCAGCCAATTTCTACGTTGGCAGGACGGCCTGAAAAGATACCAAATTCAAGAGGCACAAATACCGTTGCCTCCTGTCCATACTCCCATCTAAAGGTAGTAACGGTTTCGATTTGCGGCCATGTATATGTGTGGCCGTCCAAAGTAAAGCTAAGGGTTTCCTTTGGGAACATGTCCTCCCCTGCTTTTACATATAAATCATCTATCATGCTAAGTGCAACGCCGCGGTAGTAGGGGATTTTCATCTTAAATTCAAAACCCAGACGGTTCCCGTCCGTGGACAAGACATTACGCACCGTAGCTTTATCTACAAGATATTTCATATTAATATCCATATTTGACTTCCTTTCTTTCCATCCTGTTATCAGGTAATGGGGAAATTCCAGCTATTTTGCCATTCCCCCATTACCTTGAATCCTATTTGAATAATCCGTGACCTCTATTCAAATTCAATGCTTGTTCCTGTGGCAGCGGATTCCCGGATTGCCTCCATCAGAGCCATTACCCTGCGGACCTGGGGGACTTGTACCATAAATTCCTCTTCCCCCCTGCGCGCCTTCATGTAGTTGTGGAAATAATCCATATGCTCCGTGCCAACCTCAGGAATCGGTTTTGTAATAATTAGCCCTTCCGGCGCCGGCCCAAAGGAACGGGTAGGCCCAAAGCTAAGAGGCTCCTGGCGGTCCGGCGTATGGCTCCGCAAAGAGGCTGTAGTAACAAGCTTACCCTTAGGGCTCATTCCATCCGCATAAACACTTCCCTTATCCCCTCCCATGAACCAATGGCGGCTAAACCAACCGGGACGGTCTGTGAGAAAGTAGGTTCCAAGCTCTGCCCTTGCCATAATTCCATTTTCAAACCTAAGATTAATATTAAAGTAATCGTCTACTTCACTGTTAATCACATTATTTAAAACCGCATATACATTCTTTACGGGACTGTCCACCATGTAAAGCAGCTGGTCCAGAAGATGGACGCCCCAGTCATATAGCATTCCGCCTCCTTCAGATTTTTTTATATGCCAGTCATGCATATATCCGTTAAATCCATAGAGGGAAGTTTGAATGGTATAAATATTGCCAAGCTCCTTGCTGTCATAAACCTCTTTCATACTGCGAAAATCTTTATCATAACGGCGTTGTTGGTGTACGGTAAACCTAACACCCCATTCATTTACCGCTTCCAGCATCTCATCTAACTCTGCGACGCTCATGGCAACGGGCTTTTCACATATAATATCCTTACCTGCCCTCGCCGCATGCTCCACAAGATACTTGTGCTGATTATTATTTGCCGCAATAATTACCACATCAATATCTTTATTTTCAAGAAGGCTGTCAGCATCGGAATAGGTTAACACACCTTCCGGAACGTCAAGCAGCTCCTTAGGGTTAATATCGCATACAGCTATAAGCTTTGCGTCTTCTAATTGCCCAATATTTTTCCCATGTACATGTCCCATGTATCCATATCCAATGATACCAAACCGAACCATAGCGCCCTCCTTAAAAATTCCAATTTGCTCCTAAGCCTCATTTAAGAAGATCTCTCTACCTTCCCTGGCGGATTTATAGATATTATCAAGTATTTGTGTTACTACAAATGCCTGCTGGGGAAGAACCAGGGGATCCGTATCATTTAGGATGGCATCCAACCAATAATTTGCTTCTTCATAGCCCGGCTCACCACGTTTTCCGCCGTCAAAGTAAGCCACACGTCCTGTTTTTGATACATTTTCCTCTGTAAGTACGCCATTATGTCCGCGATTGATAACCAGCTCATCTTTTTCATAATACATGCCGGAACGGATTTCTGCCCCTGCTTTTGTACCGCATATGGTAGTGGATGCTTCACGGGCGTCCAGCACATTAAGTGCCCAGGACGCTTCCAGGAAGATGGTTGCACCATTTTCCATTTTAATATATCCAAAGGCAGAATCCTCTACTTCAAAGGTTTCAGGATTCCATGGCCCGAATTTATTGCCCTCCACGGCTTCGGGAAGGTGCCCCAGCTTATAAAATACTGAGCCGTTTACACTGACCGGCTTGTAATTATCCATCATCCAAAGGGTCATATCAAGGGCATGGGTTCCTATATCAATCAGCGGCCCTCCCCCCTGCAGCTCTTTGTTGGGGAATACACCCCAGGTAGGCACACCGCGCCTGCGGACAGCATGCGCTTTTGCAAAGTAAATGTCCCCCATCTCCCCTGCCTGGCAGGATTTATGTAGTACCTGTACTTCGGAGCGGAACCGGTTTTGATAGCCAATCGTAAATTTCTTACCGCTCTTTTTCCATGCATCCATCATTTTACGGGCATCCTCCGTACTATGGGACATGGGTTTTTCACATAATACATGTTTACCGGCTTCAAATGCTGCAACAACAATCGATGCATGGGATACATTCGGTGTTAAGACATGGACCACATCCACCTCGGGATTTGCTAAAAGCTCATGATAATCCGCATATACCTTTGCCGCTGGCTTACCATATTGGGCAGCCGCTTTTTTTGCCCGTTCCTCCTGTATATCGCAAAATGCTATTATTTCACATTTTTCATCTAATTTGCTAAGTGCAGGCATATGCTTTTGGTTTGCAATGCCGCCACAGCCAATAATTCCAATCAATAATTTACCGTCTCTCATATCTATACCCGTACCTTTCACTTTTTGATGACCTATTCAAAAAGTGAATAGGCCTTAATAAATAGTTTGAAAGTAACTTTCTTTCAAACCTGCTACCTCTTTCTTAACTTTGTTTACTTATGCCACGGACTGCCTTTTTATATCTATAAGCTGTGCTGTTTCCCTTGCTAATTTAATACGGGCAAGCTTTTTTTTCCTATAAGAAAGCTTTTGGGCGTTGTCCCTATAAATCATAAAAATTAGAAATAAGGAAAATATAATAATATTTTGTACATCAGAATCCAAAGAGAGCTTCGCAAGCCCCAATGTTAAAAATTTCGCGCTAAGGGAACCGCATAAAACACCCAGTACAGGATTTCCGATAAAGGAACCCAACCAAACCCCAAGAAACATAGGAAACATGTTTCCAAAAAACATACCATTGCTTCCCAGCCCCAGTACCGGAGTTAAGGTTCCTTTCAGCGCAGTATCAAATACACCTGCACAGGCAGCCAAGGTACCGGCTATGGTATAGCTTATAATGCAGTTCACATAAATATTAATTCCCGCATCCGTAGCCAGCTTCTGGTTTCCCTGAACTGCCCTGCCTTTATATCCAAAGCTGCTGTACTGGAACAGTATTGTGATGATTAGCATCAAAACCAGTGCAACTGCTATAATAAATGTTATATCAGAAAGTACGGCCACACCGGGTTTGCCGTATAGCATAAGGCCTTGCTGGTTAAATGCACCAAAGGAGATGCATTCAAAAATAAGCGCTAAGCCTATGCCGAAAATCATGGGCAGTATCCGCAGATGGACATATAAAAACCCCACTGTAAATCCACAAGCCATCCCAAACAGCATACTTAGGACTAGTACCCCCACCCCGCCTAAATTCAGGCGGAGTGCAAGGTTGCCTCCAAAGATGCAGGCAAAAAACATCTGTGCCCCAAGAGAAAGATCCATACGTCCTGTGCGTAAATTACTGTTAATTGCCAAGGCAAAACTGAATGTAATAAGTACTGTACGCAAAAGGGAGCGTAAATCAGTCATGGAGCTTATCAGACCGGAACCTGTTGCCGCCTTACTTGCAATATGCATAATGAGATATACGATAATCGGTAAGGACAGCATTTTTAGTACAGCCTTTGTTTTATAAATCAATACAGTTTGTTTCATAACGGACCCCTTTTCTAATAAGCTTCAAAAATCGAACTATTTCATCTGTTCTTCTACCCAATTGTAGTCAAGACCTCCATAATAATTTACTACATCCTCCGTAGTTAAATCCGGATTATAAATACCTAATATTTTATTAATAGCATTCTCATCGAAAATCCATTTATCTGTTGTTGCATCATCCCATGCACATACCTTATCTACCTGTTCCTTTGTGTTTAATACCCAGATAGGCATATCAAATGCCATAGGCTCGTTAGCAGAGCCACGGTTTAAGTCCCCATAACCGGTCAGGGCATTGTACACATTTGCAAATCCCATACCGCTAAGCAGGCTGACAGATTGAATGGTAACCATGTCTAACGAAGGATTGCCGAACTTATCCTGTGTATTGAAGGCGTTTTTTAAAGTTTCTGAAATAGATGCGTTAGAAGCCACTTTAATATTCATGTCAAAACCACGTTCTACCTCATCTACTGTTACACCTGTATAAGTATAGGTAGGAGCCGGCTGTAACAATACGCCGTATTTACCGGTCTGAAGGGCTGTGCTGGCACCTTGTACCCAACTGTCAGTTGTGCTGTTCGTTCCGGGATAGATGTAAATATTAATTCCTTTGTCATTGGGTACTTCCAGAGGAACTGCAGTTGCCGCAATATTTTCAATGGTATCCTCATATTTTAATCCATATAGCTCCTGCAGTGCCAACAATACACCCTGTGTACATTCCGCATGCATGGTGTTGCCCCGGAATGCCAATGCGGAGGTAATCATAAAGCCTTCACTTCCATCCTCAGAAGCTACATTTTCCAGCCATTTTTTAAACTCTGAAGACACGCGGGGAGGCTCCGTACCCCATACGCCCTGATAGGTTTCACTGCCATATGTGAAAGATTCCTCGTTTCTGGGGGTACGGGTAGTATTTACTGTATAGAGAATCCCATATTCCTGGCTTACCTGGACCATCTGGTTTACATCATCCGAACGGTAGCTGATAATTGCTTTTACTCCCATATCCGCACAGTTTTCAATAAAGTTAAGTTCTGCTTCTGTGTCCTTTAATTGCTCTGAAAAGATAAATTCAACATTGTATTTAGGTGCAACATAATTTTGGTAATACAAACGGCGTAAGGCCACCTGATCGTTGGACTGCGATTCAGAAACTCCTATCTTAAAGGTTTCAAAATCCTTAGGGGTCTTAAGCTGTGCCGTTTCCTTGCCATCAGGTTCAGTACTTCCCGGATTTTCCGCCTCTTTTGTAACGGACGGCTCCTTTGTTTCTCCTCCTGTACTACTGCCCGGGTCTTTGCCGCAGGCTGTTAACATGCTTACCAGCATAACCATTACCATAAGGATTGTAATCATTCTTTTTTTCATTTTCTTTCCTCCTATAATTTTATATTAATTTTAATAAAGCTTAAACTTATGCTGAAGGCAATGTAGCAGGCCGTTCACTGTTCATAAGCACCAAGGCCAGGAATATCACGCCTCTTACACCCTGGATAACCATAGGGGATACCCCATACATCAATAATCCCTTATTCAGCACGGAAACCGTCAGTGCCCCCAGCAAGCCTGCGTAAGCATTGGATTTTGCGCCCCCAAAGATGGACATTCCTCCAAGCACCGTTGCAAGCATTACATCCATACCCATACCGCTGCCTAAAGTAGCTCCTACCGTGGATGCACGAATGACAGAAAATACTGCGGATAATCCCACTCCAAGACCTGCCATTAAAAAACTGGTATAAGTCACTATTTTTTTGCTGATGCCTGTTTGCTCCGCACATTTGGTATTACCGCCGATAAACCTTAATTGACGCCCTACCGGTGTAAAATGATATACTATGATGCAGAGCAAAAAGAAAAGAATAAACGCAATGAACCGGAATCCTGAATTTTCTAATTTTCTGCATAAGGCAAAATTTACACTTACGGTATCCGGTCCTAATACCTTACTGACGATGGCATTATACATCTGCATCATAACAATGGATATAATAATAGTCCTGATACCGAATAAAACATAAATGGTACCGTTAATCAGCATTAATATGGAACCCACAACAATGGGAACCAAAACCAGTAAAGCCACACTCCCTGTTGTCTGATATACCAGGACACCCATAACAGCTGCAAATGCCATGGCACTTCCTAAAGAAATATCCATATTCCCCGCAGAATATACGAAAGATATACCAGTAGCCATAGTTCCTATAATAATTGACTGGTTAAATACGCTGACAAGAATTGATTTTTCCAGAAACCTACCCTCTGTCAGTATGCCAAATAAGGCTGTTAAAAATATCAAAACTATAATAGGAAATACCAGTGAAAAGGACTGTTTGTTTTTTATAATAGTAAGCCTTTCACCTAAATACAGTTTCGGCACTTCTTTATTGATCGCTCTTTCCATTTTTTTACCCCACTTATATCATGCATTCAATCATATCATGTTGATAATAACCATTTTGGCGGTGGAACTCCCCTTTTGCCTTACCATCCTTCATAATAATAATTCTATCTGACATACCAATTAATTCCGGCATCTCTTCGCTGATTAATACAATGGATTTTCCTTCTTTCTTCATTTTATAAATCAACTGGTACATAGCGGCTTTTACACCAATGTCAACACCGCGGGTAGGACAATCAAGAATCAGTACATCTGCAGCATCTGCAATCCATTTTCCAAGCACTACCTTTTGTTTATTGCCGCCGGATAAAGCCTTCACCTGCTGATTCGCATTGACGCATTTAATGGAAAGGGAATCCACTTGCCTTTGTGCATACTCCTTTTCTTTTTTACCCGACATGAATGGCCCGAATAGCCGGTTTTTCTTGTAGCCTGTACTTTTTATATTGGCGGCTATAGAAGCGTTGGGTTCAATGGATTCTTCATCACGGTTTTTGGATACATAGCCCACTCCATGATCAAAAGCGGCTTTAGGGTTTTTAATGACACAGTTTTTCTGTCTAAGCATTACTTCTCCGTCCACTACTTCCGTAAGACCGTATAATGCCCTTCCCAGTTCATGCATGCCGCAATTGGACAAACCCCCGATCCCTAAGATTTCCCCCTTATGTAGTGTAAGGTCAAAGCAAAGGAGCGCATGCATGGTGGTAATTCTTTTCGCTTCTAAAACTATTTCTTTTTCATATCCGTCACTGTCTACCCTGTAATAATCCCCTTTAATTTCACGGCCAATCATTTTATGCTTAATATCCTCTGCCTTAAATTTATCCTTCGGAATGTTATCAATTAATTGCCCATCCCTTAGAACCGTCAATTGGTCACAATGCTCCATGAGTTCTTCCAAGTCATGGCTGATAAACATAACTGCTTTATTGCCTTTTGCTGCGTCGTGGATTAGGCTGTATAACAGCTCTCTTCCATGGTGGGACAAAGCTGTGGTTGTTTCATCTACAATTACTACTTCCGGATTGTGATACATGATTTTAGCAATCTCAATGATTTTTCTGTCCTGCATATCATAAACATGTGCGGGCAGTGCCGGATCAATATCCCTGACCCCAATGGTTTCTAAAGCTTTTTTTGCTTCTGCATTCATTTTCCTTCTGCTGATGAGAGGCCCTGTTTTAAACTTATCATAATTCCCCATAAAAATATTTTCTGCTACCGTGATACTGCCAATGGTGCCTGCTTCCTGTACAATCATGCCAATGCCATGTTGTGAAGCTTCCAATGCAGTTGACGGGTTCCAGGAATCCCCCTGGAATGTCATCTTTCCGCTGGTAGCTGGCTGGATACCCGCAATAATGGATGAGAGGGTGGACTTTCCTGAGCCGTTCTCACCAATCAATCCCACGATTTCACCGCGGCGCAATGTAAAATTTATATGGTCTAAGGCAACTGTGACTCCAAAATTCTTACAGATGTCTTCTACTTCCAGCAGTATTTCACCCTTTTGGGACATATACCTTTCTCCTTTCTGCCTATGGCATTTGGTTGTATTACTGACAACTCTTGTACCCAGTATATACTTATTTCTTTTTTTATTCCGCCAATGTTCTGTATGGTTGTATTAAAAATCTGACATAAGAAGAGAGCATATTTTTAACAATATTAAAAATATGCTCTCAGGTGTTGAAAATCTGACATAGAAGCCTGATTATAAAGTTATGGGTATCTATGCTATGATAAAGAATATAGGAGTTACAAAACTAAGTTTCTTTCTTCGTTTCATTTCTCTCCTCCTGGGGAGTAAGCCCCATGACTTTTTTATAATTAGCGGAAAAGTGGCTGGAATTGCAATAGCCCATTTTAGCGGCTATTAAGCTAATAGGAAGGTTTGTACTGTGAAGAAGCCCTTTGGCCGCTTTCATCTTTTGCTCCGTAATGTATTCCTTCAAGGAAATTCCCATTTCCTTATGGAACATCCGGCTTAAATAATCACGGTTTAAATACACCGCATCAGCGATGTCATCCCGCCGTAAATCTTCTTCCAGGTGATCCGCGATATATTCCAATATTTCCTGCATTAAGGTTTTGGTATCTTCTGTTTTCTCCTTCCCCACATAATGTTCTGCAATGAAATGAATTAATTCTTTCATTTGTCCGACGGATTTCATTCCGTTCCGGTATAATTCTATCTGCTCCGAGGTCTGGAAGATGTCACGGAGGCGCTTTCCGTCTTCTTCCATGGTTGAGTACAGCATTTGCATAAAGTCCTGGTAGAAGTTACGCAAAATAATATGGTTCATGATCCCTTCTTCCGACATTCTATCTAACAGCTCTATCGCTCCTGTTTCCACTGCCTTAGGGTATCCTTCACGTAAAAGGGATTGCCAGTATTTTGTCTGGGGTATCCGGTATTCGTGCTGCGTCCCGCTTTTTATTTCATCCTTATAAAAGTTCCCCTTCTTCATCATAACATTGCTATCCCGTTCTTCCATAAGCTTTTTCCAGTGACCGGGAGCCTCTTCCAGGAATATAGGGTGTGAAAAATAGCAGGCAATGTCACATTTAAAATACTGGGTGCATACACTTCCTAAAAACTCTAATTGCTGCGCTAAATTCTGCTGGGACATTTCTTCCTTGTTATATCCTTGAAACAGCATGGCATATGTGGTGTTATCAATGGAGGCAATACAGGCAATCTGATTGTGGGATACAAACATTTCGCTCAGTACATTTTCAAGGCTTGCTTCCAACAGGCCGGTTTCCCAAATTTCTGATGCCGTATTCCAATGGACGATCTGCATCAACACAAGGTACCCTCTTTCCAGCAATTTAGGCAAAAGCTGCATTCCCGACAGAGTTTCCCAGGATCTTCTATCCCATCTCTCTTTTATTAAATTCCTGATAGCATCGCTGACAATCTGCTTCTTTTGCTTATTAAATACTTTTCCTTCCCTTATTATATTTTTTTGTTCCTGCTCCTGTACCACAGCTTTCACTGCCTTTTTCACGACATTTTCTATTTCTTCATAGGAAGCGGGCTGAATTACATAATCCGCGGCCCCAAGCTTAATTGCCTCCTGTGCATAAGCAAAATCCGAATGGCTTGTTAAAAAAATAAAATAAACGGACCTTTTCGTAGCCTTTATCCAGCGGAGAAGCTCCATGCCTGACTCCATAGGCATTTCTATATCACATAAAACAATTTCTATATTTTCCTCTTTTAAAACAGCCCTAGCCTCTACTGTATTTAATGCTGTAAATACTTTTTCAATATGAAGCATGAACCAGTCAATCCCACTGCGCAATCCGTCAATCACAGAGCGTTGGTCATCTACAATCAGCAAATTCATACAAAATCCTCTTCCTATTCTTATTACACATCCTATCCGGCACTACATGGCCCATCCGGTTGTTTCCGGCTAACTCCTTATTAATATTTCCACACAAGCTCCCTCCGCATTAAAAAACCTGATCACACATCTGTCTCCGTAAAGCATATGAAACCGTTTCATAATATTGGGAAGCCCGATTCCATTCGCTGAAGGCTTGTCTGGCTTTTCTTCTAACTCTTCAAGAATCCGCCCTGAAAATCCGGGTCCATTATCCCTTATATTAATATCCACAATCTTTTCTCCGTCAACCTCCAATTGCTTTATATTGATACAAACCTCTAAAGGCATATCACGGACAACACCGTATTTTACACTGTTTTCCACAAGGGTTAACAGGCTCACCGGAGGAATTTTTACTCCCATCACTCTGGTATCTATGGAAATTTTAATTTCTGCCTGACTGCATTCACATTCATTTTGAAGGGAAATATAGTTTTCGCACATCTGTAATTCCTTCTCCAAAGGAATCGTATCTGTTTGGATATCCATTACATAGCGCAAATGAGTGGACAGATATAATACGGCCTTTTGAATTTTAGCCATGCTGCCTGACTGTGCCAGGCCAAAAATACTTTTAAGGCAGTTCAAATAAAAATGTGGCCTGATCTGCATACGCAGCACATTCAGCTGGGAGCGCTGGACCTCTAACTGCTGTTCGTAGCTTTTAATCCGCAGGGTGGACAATTCTGAAATCATAGAGTTAAAGGTTTTTTGCACCTTTGAAAACTCCTCACCCTTTTGTTCGTCTAACCGGGCAGTTAACTCACCCTTTTGTATTCGTTCCATAGTCTTTACCAGGTTTCCTAACGGTGCAAATAAAGCTTTTTCTAAATAGTGCACCACAATGCTAAAGGTCATCAGGGCAACTGCAATGTAAAGGATTGGACTTAAATATAACAGTCTGATGCTTCCATTTTCTTCTGCAAAGGTCTTTATCAGGGCAACCTTAAAATTAATCAAATGCTCCTGGACTACCATATACTCCCTGCCATTACCTATAAAATAGTGATTTTTATCCGTATTATAGGCCAGATCCAAATCTACCTTTTGATTAAGCTTCTCATTGGCCAAGAGCTCCTTATCCCGGAAGAAAACTAATTCTCCTTCCTGATTATAAAAAATAGAGGCATTGGCAGCCATCTGCTCTAAATTATAAATTCCCATAACATAATAATCATTTTTTTTAACCAATCGGCACAAATAATGGTATGCACCGCTTTGTTCTATATACCATCCCAGAGGTATGTCTTTTTCTTTTTGCCTCTTTATTAAGGGAAATAATTCAGAGCCCTTATTTTCAAAAAATACAACGGAATTTAGTTTAACCTTAAAAAAATCTGTTTTAGGATTATATAAGAGCAGAGCCGTCATCCCTGATTTGTTATTAAAGCCTTCCTCCAAAACAGAAGATAGTTTTGTTTCATATAACTGCTCCCTGGATACACTTTTATATGCTTGTCCCCCTCCGGGTACAGTTCCATCACTTCCATCCGTATCCTGCGCAAATTCTTCAAATACTTCATTGCCATAAACCAGTGTTCCTAAAAAACTTTCCGTATTCATAATATCGAGCTGTAATGTATTTAGATACAGACGCAAGCTATCCTTATTCGCGTATGCAATTTGATTTTCAATTTGCATGGTAGAGGTTCTGGTAATCCATATAAAGATTACAGTCACAGGAATTAATAATGAAATAATGGCAATAATCACACGGTGTTTTAAAAAGAAGTGTTTCGAGACCATAATTGTTCCTTTCTTTACTTTAAAAATGCTATAAGAAATAAGAAACCTTTGGGTAATATTAATATTTTTTACCTGTATTATAGTATTTTTCAACAATTTACAAGAAGATTATAGGATAGATTATATCATATATCATGAATTCTTTCATGTCATATTATAATCATGTCAGAATTTGCATGAAAACAGTCATTTTTCTTAACACAATCGATGTGGGGATCCTCTTAATAACAGGCTTTCCGCCGCCGCCCTTATGTTTAGCCTGATCCCCCTTTAGGTCAAATGACGTACTATTACCGGAACAAAATCCGGTGAGTCCCTAGCCAATACCGTCAAGCTCTGACAGCGAAGGAATTGACACAAATATCTATAACAAGCAGGCCGGACCTAAGGCCCAGCCTGAAATTTTTGATTAACTCTAACCAACCTATATTGCTCCCGGATACCCGTCTTTAATCACATCTCCCGTTATTCCTTCACTCCTGTCTAATGTAGTGGATTCGTGATGCCTCATATCGGCTCTGAGGTTCTAACGCCTTCAACGGATATCCGCATGGAATAATTGCAAACGCTTCTATTCCCTCCGGTATTCCAATAATTTCTCTTACCAATTTCATACGCTCTTTAATTGGCGCTATTCCAAGCCATACCGCACCAAGACCCAACTCTTCTGCCTCCAGCAGTATGTTTTCAGTGCAGGCACTCATATCAATTTCAGCATACTCCGGCATTCTCAACTCTTTTCGGTAGCAGGTGACAATCGCCATCGGCGCCCCCTTGGCACAACTAGCATAAGGACTGCATTCAGAAAGCTGACCCAGTTTGTTTTTGTCCGTTACAATATAAAATTCCCAAGGTCGCTGATTTCCGGCAGATGGAGCTGCCATCGCAGCCTTAAGCATCGTCTCAAGCTTTTCATTCTCAACTGGTATGTCCTGATATTCTCTTACGCTTTTTCTCTTAAATATTGCGTTCATATCTTCCTCCATTACTCCTAATAAAGCTCGATACATTCGCCTGTTACCCTGTCCCTGGCAAAGCGTCTTACATAGGACCACGCAAGATCTGCCATTACAGGCGTTATTGTATGGGGCATATTCCCAAGCGCCACAATACGAAGATGATATTTTCCATCTCTATTCTTGATATCGGCAATATAGTTTTCATTCCCGTCCAGATATAATACCTCTGTCTTGTCTGCCGGGATACCCAGCAGACGCTCTACATAATCTGTGCTGTATTTCGTTGCTTCGATTTCCTGGACGGATTTCATCGGGCATCTGGAGGATCTTAATCTTCTCTGCCAGCTCTCTGCCCGTTTTTCAAAGGTGTCCAGGGCGGTTCTGAAGCCTGGCCTGACAAAAGGGGCGTCACTATGTAACGGAAACATGCAGTTCTTTTCATTCAGCCCGGATAGGTTGACCAGCGGTGTATCAACGGATGCCTGGATTTCAATCTGCTCGTCACTTACTGCAAAAAAACCGCTTGTAACCTTGGGAGAGAGCTGTCCCGGTTCATTTCCCAGGGTAGCAACGGCTGCAATGTCCTTCTGGTGGCGCCGCATATATTCCGCCGCAAAACGTCCGTCATGGCTATGTCCTGTCACATATATCCGACTGCGATCCAGAGGATAGAGTATCTGCGCTTCCTCCAGTATATCATGCAGCATATCATTGTCATCCAGGGTTTCCAGCGCAAAGAACAACAGCATACAATCCCCTTGAGCCGCTATCTCTATAAATTCATAGCAGTAGCTGAAGGCGGTCACTGCCTGGTGCGGATCAAACCGATCCACCTCCTGCATAATACACATACAGGGGATTTTTTTCTCCTTCTCTTCCAGAGCTGATCTTGGAACAAACATAATCCATTGCTCTCCGTTTTTATCATGGAAATCACATTGTAATCCCATATGATGCCAGTATTCTACGAGCTCCGGATCCCTGGCGTCATCATATTTATATTCCAGATACATGGCTTTCGCCAGTTTCCGGCCAACCGCAGTGTGTATTACATTTTCAGGAAGATAAGCTGCATCACTCCATTCCGCATCTCTAACCAGCTTATGAAACAGGCTCGTTTTGTTTAACCATATACCTGTGATATCGATACAAGAGATTCCTCCCCGCTTTTCCACAAAGTCATCCGGGCTTAAGACTTCATTTCCCTCTCTGTCAGTATAACAGAACGCCGGAATGTCCTTAAGTGCTGAATCCGCCAGATACACCGTGCTCACATCAAGATAAAGTCTTTCATAGTTCAAATGAAAGATAACCACCGCTTCCTGAATAATGTTAATATATTGATTTCCGTAATCCAGTTCGTCAGAAGCTATGAAAAGAATCGAGAAATTTTCTTCCCTGGCCTTATTCAGATAGTCTTCATAATGTTCCAGCGTATACATACACCAGGAAGGATCGGAACGATCCACATTGATTAACACGGCCAATGTATCCATATCATCGTGATATCCCTGCTTTTTCAGATGTTCTACCGGTACCATGGCAATCCATGCAACAATTCCCATACTGGTGCAATGATAATGTAATCCCCGTTCTTCCCAATGTTCAACCACTTCCGGGTAGGTAAGTGCATGGGATTTTGCATCATAGATTCCATCCGTACGGCGTTCCTTTTCCACCTTACCGGGAATCCGTCTGATTTTCATGTTTTCCATTCCAATCCACTGGGCAAGGGGCACCAATTTGCTTACTCTATCATCCCATGCGTGCTCCTGCCATAATTCTTTATATTTATAATTATAATATTGATTCATAATAGTCTCCATTCCTGCACAGTTTTATGCATATGAAGTTTGCGCCAAGCGTGCTTGTATTCTCTGATTTTGCAGGCGCAAACTTTGCGGGTGAATCCGCCTTCTTTTTGCCTGTTTTTATACAGCATGACTACTTAAAATTACCGGAATTGTATACAACGCAGGTGTTTCCTGAATAATGCATCCGAACCAATGGGTTACCGGTTTTCCCCTGGAAGATCGATTCTCCCGGAGGATCCCCATAAGTTTTTCCCATAGCAACCTCTTCGCAAGCCCTGGCAAGATTCTTGGCAACCTGTATTGTATGCGGTCTGTTAATATGACCGGCATAAAGAGCAACATCCTCTCCTACAAACGAAATAAACCGGTTCAGCATATCCCTGTATCCGAGTAATCCTTCCCTGTCCAGTCGTTTCAGATGGGTATCCACATTGATTGCATCCCCGCAGAATACTACCTTTTCCTGCCGGCACAGATAAGCCAGATGCCCCGGAGTATGTCCGGGAGTCCTGACAGGCTCCACAAGTACATCTCCCAGGTCAAGTACATCACCCTCATCAATATCCTGAAAGATCGTACCTTCATTGTCTACCATGTGTTTTTCGCAATATGCTGCCACCTCAGGATTATGAAGAGCAAACGCATCCAAATCACTGAGACGCCGTGTCCTGTCAAACGCCCTCGGCAGCTCAGGATAATCCCTGCTGTTTAAATATCTTTCATCAAACAGACAAGCTCCTCCCACATGATCAATATTACCATGGGTACAGGCACAGATTATCGGTTTCCCGCTTCCGACCACACTTTCTACGTACTTTCTAAGACTACCGTCCATCCCCAGTCCGCTATCTATCACAAGAACTTTCTGATTGCCGACAATAACCCCGATTGTAAACCGGTGCACCATGGAATAGCCTTCATTAAAAATATAGGTATGCTCCGATACCCTTTCATGGCTGTAAAAATTTAAATATTCCACAAACCCACTTCCTTATCAACTTATTTAATCACAATATCCTTTTATTCCGAGAGGCTGCCGGATTTATACCGAGATATCCCTGTAGGCCAGAGTTCCCATGCCCCTTACATGCTTAAACATCAGCTTCCTGCCCAGCGTTTCTTCCGCATAATCATAATTATCCGGATTCTCCACTACTTCGGTGCAGGCATCCAACAACCCCTGTACAACACTGTTCTCAATATCTACCATGAAATGTCCCGGAAATAGTGAATCAAACTCATTCAGGCGCTTTACCAGCTTCTCAAGTTCGTTCTTCAGGGCTGTCACCGTCGCAAATTCGCCGTGAGGCATTCCCGGCTTGGGGCCATTCACTCCAACTCTCATGCTGATAAAGTCATCGCCGCAGAATAATATCCGGTTTTTCTTATCCAGGTAACCGCTGTGCCCCGCCTGATGGCCTGGCAAAAATACAAGCTCAATTTCGTAATCTCTGCCCAGATTAAAGATATGTCCATTCGGACAGCCGATTATTTCATACTCCTTATAATCAATGATATCCTTTCGGTCAAAATCCAGCCAGATATTCTTCCCATTTTCATCAAACAGGTAATCCCAAATATGCGGGGACAATTGCTTCTCCAGATACGGGGCACAATATTCGTGGCAATAAACATGGTCAAACTGGAAATTCCCATAGGAATGATCGTAGGATGCATGGGTGTTGACAACAATAAGAGGCATATTCCCCGTTATTTCATTAACCAGCTCCTTCAGATTCCCAATACCAAAGCTGGTATCAATTAACATTGCTTTCTCCGGCCCAATAATCACATACATCCACGGTGCTCCCATTCCATCCGCACTCTCTGTCAGGATGCCGTACACATTATCCCTGAATTGGTATACCTCCGCATAAGGATCCACCTCATAGATCTTCTTTGTTTTGTTATAGTTTCTCAACTCTTTCATCCATGCCGAGCTCAAGGGATCGACCGGCTCCCGTAGCTTAAGGACTTTCGATTTCATATCTTATCTTGGTCTCCTTTCTTAAATTACAATGGTATCATTTTTATTTTATGAATTCTTCACCTGCATGGGTGATGCGCTTACGAAATGCAAGTGCAACACCCACCGCAATAAATACGGGAATCGTCATCAGACGCCACATACTTACATATCCATACCTCTCAACCAGGAGCCCTGCCAGAACTGCTCCAAAATGCCCTAAGTCTGTACCTATATAGCTGGTGCAGCTCGCTGCCCCCCGCCTATGTTTTGGAACACTCTTCATTGCTACCGCCTGTATTGCCGGAGTACAACCTCCATATCCAAAGGCAGAGATAAATGCAGCAATTAAAAACATCGGCAAAGAGGTTGCATTGCTAATCAGCAGGAAGGATAGGATGAAGCAGCAAAAACCCGGTATGATAACCTTGATCGTTCCAAATTTGTCCGCCAGCCTCCCAATCATCGGTCTGGTTAACAGCATTGTCAAAGCATATACTGTAAAAAAATAACCTATGTTCGCATTGATCCCACGGGTTTCTGCAAATAAAACCAGGAATGCATTAATATTGCAATATGCAAAGGACAGGAGAAATATTATGCAGGCAGGCGGAATAGCCTCTTTGGCTATCATGCTGCTGATGGATATTTTAAAAGTATTGGTACGGGTGAAATTGATTTTCATAGTTGCAGCATACAAAAAAGCAATCAGCATGATGCCGGTGAAAATGAAAAAGGTTTTATTGTAGCCCAGCACTCCCATGAATTCCAGACCGATGGTCGGGGCGATGGATTGGGCCAGCGCTGTTCCCAATGCAAAGATACCTACCCCGCTGCTCATTTTTTTATGCGGCAGTGAATCGGATGCAATCGTAAGACAACAGGTTGTAGTAAATGCCATACCCACTCCCTGCAATAAACGTGAAATAACCAGCATTGTCACATTATTGGAAATTGTATAGCCGGTGAAGGATACCACAAGCACTGCCAGGGATCCCATCAAAACATATTTTCTGTTAAAAGTATCAATCGCGGGCGCCGATATCATCTTAAATACCAGCGCTGTTATGGCAAAGGCGCTAGAGGCAAACCCTACAATTGCTGCAGTGGCTCCCAAACTGTCCGCATATTTACCGGTAAGAGTATTCATGGCATACAAGCATATGTGTGCCATAAAATTAATAATAAATACATTAATAAAAAGAGAATTCCATATCTTATCCCCGTTATGCACATCTGTGTTCATAATATTCCTCCAATATTGTAGCGTTCTGATTGCCGCGGTCTAATGATGGAAAAGCTATCATCCCATGCCAGGTGGCAGCTTTCACAATCATCTTTGTACCCCAGCCTTTTCCCTCGACTCCTTACAGTAAGGACAGGCTACAAAATGTCCTTCCTCTACTTCAGTAAGTTTTGGTTCAATTTTGCTACATTCTTCGCAGGCCATCCAACATCTTGGCGCAAAGCGGCAACCGGGAGCCGGATCCAGCGGACTTGGTACATCCCCGTTTAAAACAATTCTGCCGGTTTTATTTTCAAATTCTATCTTAGGAACTGCCGATAACAGAGCAATCGAATATGGGTGCAGTGTATTGGCAAATATCATATCTGTGGGCGCCAGCTCAACCACCTGTCCCAGATACATAACTGCAACACGATTGGAAATATGCCGCACAACACTGAGGTCATGGGATACAAACAGATAGGTCAGCCCCATCTTTTTCTGCATATCCATAAGCAAATTGATAATGGTGGCTTGAACCGATACATCTAATGCGGATACCGGCTCATCACATACGATAAATTTGGGGTTCAGGGATAATGCCCTGGCGATACCGACCATCTGCCGCTTACCGCCATCCAGCTCATGAGGAAATTTGTCCAGAACATATTTTTCAAGCCCTACCATATCCGCAAGCTCTTCTACCTTCTTTGTAAGCTCCGCTCCCAGCGCAATCCTATGTATTCTAAGTGGTGTTTCCAATATGGTCCTGATTGTCTTCTTCGGATTCAAAGAGGAATAAGGATCCTGGAATACCATCTGCATCTGCCCTCTCAGATAATTTATCCTTGATCTGTCCGCATGAAATATATCCTCTCCTTCAAAATAAACCTGTCCTTTAGTAGCGGGCGTCAGCTGCATCAGTACATTACCGACCGTACTTTTACCACATCCGCTTTCACCAACCAGACCAAGGGTTTCATTCGGCATAATATCCAATGAGATATCATCCACAGCATGCAGTTCACCCTTCCCAGGTATATGAAAATACTTTCTTAAATTTTCTATTTTTAATAAAGGCTCCGCATTATTTTTTTCCTTAACGTTCATTTGTTCCCTCCATTTCCCAACAGGCCGCATAATGATTGTCGTTGATTTTCACCATAGGAGGCTGCTGCTCTCTGCACTTCTCTTTACACTAGTCGCAGCGTGGGTTAAATTTGAATCCTTGGGGCAGCATCTGTGCATTTAGAACATTTCCAG
>JARKQP010000227.1 GCA_029974875.1 Mobilitalea sp. | reverse complement strand
TCAGATTACACCTATCTGTAATTGAAATCCTCATATAATCAATAGTCCTTGAATAATGATCCCTCATCTTTTAAAACACCCGCTTTTACCGCCTGTTTTTTCTACCAGGTAAATGGAACCAATCTCCATCCTCTTATCGATGGCCTTACACATATCATATATGGTCAATAAAGCAACGGACACTCCGGTCATTGCCTCCATCTCCACCCCGGTTCTTCCTAAAACCTTCACAGTACAAACCGCTTCTATCTCTAAAGCTTCTTCGTGCAGCCAAAACTCTATCCCTACCTTAGTGAGGTTTAAAATGTGGCACAAGGGAATCAGCTCAGAGGTCTTCTTTGCCCCCATAATTCCAGCAATCCTGGCCACCCCAAGAACATCACCCTTGTTTGCACTCCCATTTTTAACCGCTTCAAAACACTCCTTGCTGACTTTAATGGTTCCCCTGGCAGCTGCCTCCCGTTCGGTCACATCCTTATCACTCACATCTACCATAACAGCATTCCCATCCCCATCAAAATGCGTAAATCCCATACTCCTTCTCCTTCTATTTCACTTATGGAATTCAGGCATCAAAAGTCTTCCATGTATCTAAATCCGACTTTTGTCACCCGGATCACCTTAGCCGATTGCAAAGCTCAAAACCTAACGCGATTCTTCCTAGGCTTGATACAAGTTCCCAGGCTCAATTAATCAGTTAGCTACATCCCTTTCCCAAATCCACAATTGGGATAAGTACATACCTTACAGGAAAGGCACAGCCCACCATGTCCTAATTTTGATATTTCTTCCCTGGTAATTATCTCTCCGGCCATAATCCGTGGCAGCATTAAATCAAAAATAGTCCTCTTAGAATACATCACGCAGCCCGGCAATCCGATCACCGGAATATTTCCTTCATGAACATTCTCTTCATGGATATTTCCTTCATGAATATTTTCTTCATGAATACTTTCTTCATGAATATTTCCCTCATAATAGGAAAGTAAAAACATGGCTCCCGGCAATACGGGCGCTCCATAGGTAACAATTCTTGCCCCTGTATTTTTTATCGCCAGAGGTGTTTTATCATCCGGATCAACACTCATGCCTCCGGTACATAGAATTAGGTCGGCACCAGCTTTTATTAAATTAAGAATC
>JARKQP010000217.1 GCA_029974875.1 Mobilitalea sp. | reverse complement strand
TGGAGAAAAGCCATGGAACAACTTCAAATTGGAGGAGAACGCGGATATGGCTGGGGAAGGGCCCAAATAAACGTCGAACCCAAGTTATCATATAAATGTTTTGAACATGATATTATAGAAAAAAATGAATCCCCTGCAATTAAAATGAATGCAAATGATTGCATATTTGCTCATGTTCTTGCTACTAGCAAAAATATTGATGGGTTTATTGAACCGGTGGTTGGAAGAGTTACTTCAGAAAGTAGCGGTTTTGGGGGCAACATGTCTGAAGCGGATATTTGCTGGGCTCCTGGAGGCTACTTAAAAAATGACAGCTTTTTCAAGATTCAGCTGAAGGGTATATGGGAAGAATGTCCCGATTGACACATTTTTTGTATAGTCCGGAGGCAAGCTCCATGAGCTCCATCAGTCCTGACCTATGAATACTAACAGGGGCTGCCTAGCGAATATTAATATTTTTATAATATCTAGTCATTGACGGCTTGCCCTAATTCTGTTTATTAAAATGGACTTCTAAAAAGAATTATATATTAGTTATTTGTTTTGCAAGTCCGTTCTTTTCGTCTAAAATGGTATTTAATTCACTTTCAACAAATTTATATAGGTCGCCACCTCTTGTGAATTGGAAAACGGGAATCTGTTCTCTGTTTTTTCCATGTTTGTATAGCGCTAAAATTATTGTATCGTCGAATCTATAGAAACTAAATATGGGCGTTGTTGTGAGGTACCATAGAGAGTATTTAGCTTTGCAGTTATGAAAAATGCTATTAAGTTCGTTTATGGCTTCATTTACTCTGGTTACTAATTCTTCAGGTGTTGTTTCGAATCTTTGGCTCAACTCTCGCATTACCTCAGCATTTTCAGGATCTGGAATTATTATTCTCAGAACAGCATCTGATCTCAGGGCGACGTCCTGTAAATACAGGGTATTTATATGTCGCCAAGTACGAGCATATGCAAAGCACATATCTAATTCTTTAACATTCTTAAATAAGTCCGGCCAATCTATTTCACGATAGGATCCGGTCGTAATTTTAACAAGGCCAGAGTCTCTTATTTGGTCTGCAAGCTCAATCTTTTCCATTATCTCTTCAAAAAAAGACCTCTTTGCAATTAATTCCCATATCAATGCAACGATACCGGTTGCAATCAAGATCGCGCCTAACTCATGTAAAATGGATAAAATAAGATCCATTATTTCTATCGAAGAATAATATTTATCTGGAATAAGAAATAGAATACCGACAATCACTAAAAGAACCGATAAAATAATTGTTTGATAACTATTCATTTTTTTATATATTTTATGGCCCACGATATCTCCTCGATGATCGTTATTATCTCAGATGCATATTAGGATTCCGATGGATAATAGAACGCTATCTATATTAAACTATCATATATAATGAGCTAATCAAAAAATTCAGATATTTTTAGAATGGGGGTATCCATTGAGACAACAGACTTTGGACAAAGGATTATCGGGCATCTATATATCTTTCATGGATTCTCATCCTAAGGAAACTAAGGGTGGGATTCACATTGGAGGATAATTCAAGTTCGAAATATTATGAAGGGACAGAGGCATCCGGGCACCTCATCCCTGCCAGCATGCTTGCCGCCTATGCCTATTGCCCCAGGCTCAGCTATCTTCAATGGGTTCAGGGAGAATTCCAGGATAGCGCTGAGACTGTTGAAGGCAGACTTCTCCACCGCTGGATCGATGCCGAGGAGGATCCGATCCCAGAGGACTTCCAGCCCTTTCATGCCCGATCCGTCTCCCTATCCGCCCCCCAAGCAGGAGTATGCTGCCGGATAGACCTTCTGGAGGGAGATGGCAGCCAAGTCACGCCGATAGAGTACAAGCGCGGAGAGACGCGAAAAGGCCCGGCAGGGCCAGGGATCTTCGAGCCTCATCTGATCCAGCTGGCCGCCCAGTGCCTGGCCCTGCGGGAGAACGGCTTTTCCTGCGATGAGGGGATGGTCTACTATATTCTATCCAAGGAAAAAGTGCCAGTGAAGTTCGACCGCCAACTTCTGGACAGAACTGGAGCGCTGCTGGCAGATATGCGAAGGACTGTTCAGCGGGGCGAGCTTCCCCCGCCTCTGGAAAATAGCCAAAGGTGCGATCGCTGCTCAATGGCCGGTATATGCCTGCCAGACGAGGTCAACCTCCTGCGGGAGATGGACGCAGAAAAAGAGCCAACCCAGGAAAGCAATCCGGAGGAGAGGATCAGAATGCTCCTCGCCAGCCGCGACGATCAGGTTCCGCTTTATGTCGTCGGCCAGGGGAAGACCGTTCGCAAGAGGGGCGAGCGGCTGGAGGTCTGGTCCTATGAGGAGGGAAA
>JARKQP010000210.1 GCA_029974875.1 Mobilitalea sp. | reverse complement strand
AAATCCCTGGAGATAACGCCGAAGGCCATGCTGTCAAGGGGCATTTCAGGCATAAGGAACAAGACATTGATCGTTAACCTTCCGGGCAGTCCTAAAGCTGCCGTTGAAAATCTCCAGGTAATAATGCCTGCTCTTCCGCACGGTATAGAGATATTAACCGGTGCGGGAGGAGAATGCGCCAGGTAGGAGAGGTATAAATGGAACTTTTTAATGTGCTATCCGTTGAGGATACAAAGAGGATTATTAGAGATAGTTTCAGCACTGAGCTTGGTTCTGAGAATGTGCCATTGACTGAGTGTATCGGAAGAATTGCATATAAAGATATATCATCATATATAAATGTACCCGCTTTTAAAAGGTCTACTGTGGATGGCTATGGGGTGTTTTCCAGGGATGTATTTGGGGCAAGTGAATCAATGCCTGCAATGATGAGTCTCCGGGGCGAAGTGTTAATGGGCAAGGAACCTCCATCCGGTATAGGCTTCCCGGGGGATTGTCTTTATGTACCCACAGGCGGCATGCTCCCGGGCGGGGCGGACTGTGTCATAATGATTGAATACACAGATAAGCTTGACGATAATACCATACTTGTGAATCATCCTGCGGCGCCGGGGGATAATGTTATAGATATAGGAGAGGATATAAGGGAAGGCGAAGTTGTAATAGAAAAGGGGAGTGTTCTTCGCCCATATGAAATAGGGGTATTATCAAGCCTTGGAATTACTGAGATTGAGGTCTATAAAAAGCCGAGGGTCGCTATAATTTCAACGGGTGATGAGGTTGTGGCGCCGGAAGATATTCCAAAGCCCGGAGAAGTAAGAGACATCAATACCTATCTTTTATATTCGCTGGTCATGGAAGATGGAGGACATCCCATAAACTACGGGGTAATCCGCGACGATTATGACATGTTAAAGCAAACTGTTGATAGGGCAGTGTCCGAATGCGATATCATACTCGTATCTGGCGGCAGTTCGGTAGGTAAAAAGGACCAGACCCTAAAGGTAATAAAGTCTCTTGGAAGTCCGGGAGTAATAGTTCATGGTATTTCCGTAAAGCCCGGAAAACCCACTATTATAGGGAAGACAGGAGAAAGAATAGTTTTTGGCCTGCCGGGGCATCCTCTGGCCTGTGCTGTCATATACAGGGTTTTAGTTAAATTTTATATGGACAGGATAACCTGTCAAAAAAATATTCAGTATCCTGTGACATGCAAGTTCAGCATCAATTACCACAAGGCGAAAGGCAGAGAAGAATACCTTCCCGTGATGCTGGAGTGGAAGGGTGAAGAAGTGATTGCCTCTCCGGTTTTCGGAAAGTCAGGCCTTATTACGGCTTTTTCAAAGGCCTGGGGTTATGTTAAGATTGGCAGGAACATAGAAGGCCTTAGAGAAGGCCAGATAGTCCACGCATATAAGTTTTAGGGAGGTAGCCAGGTTGCAGAATGTATATTTATCAAATCTTGAGCTTGATGAAGCGGTGAAACTATTCTTTAGCAAGATAGGGTCCATAGGAAATGAGAAGGAATGTATAGCCACATGGGATGCGGTGGGAAGAATT
>JARKQP010000191.1 GCA_029974875.1 Mobilitalea sp. | reverse complement strand
CTGGACAGGAAAGAATTGGAAAAAATTTTCTTGGGGGAGAATATAGAAGCTGTAATTCATTTTGCAGGGCTTAAGGCTGTCGGTGAATCCGTGTCCATCCCATTGCGGTATTATCACAACAATATCACCGGCACATTGATCTTATGCGAGCTCATGCAGAAGTATGGAGTTAAGAATCTGGTTTTCAGCTCATCGGCTACTGTGTACGGCGATCCTCATAAGGTGCCTATTGTTGAGGATTTCCCATTATCGGCCACAAATCCCTATGGCAGGACAAAGCTCATGCTAGAGGAAATATTAGGAGACCTGTATAAAGCGGATCAGTCATGGAATATAGCCATATTGCGTTATTTTAATCCAGTCGGAGCTCACAGCAGCGGTCTTATAGGTGAAGATCCAAACGGGATTCCCAATAATCTTGTTCCATATATATCCCAGGTAGCGGTGGGCAAATTGAAGGAATTGAATGTATTTGGAAATGATTATCCTACTTCCGACGGTACAGGCGTGAGAGACTACATTCACGTAGCAGATCTGGCATTAGGCCATGTAAAAGCCCTGGAAAAGCTGAAGTCAAAGCCTGGTGTGGAAGCTTACAATCTCGGTACAGGAAAGGGCTACAGCGTGCTGGAAATGAAGGACGCATTTGCAAAGGCATCCGGTAAGCAAATTCCGCATAGAATAGTTCCGCGGAGGCCTGGAGATATTGCTGCATGCTATGCGGACCCTTCAAAAGCCAGAAAGGAATTAAGCTGGTCGGCAGAAAAGGGAATAGACGAGATGTGCGCCGATTCATGGCGCTGGCAAGTGAATAATCCTAATGGATATGTTCTGTAGTGAAGGCCCCCCATGGCGTTCCGTTACAGGATGCTATAAAGCCTGTAATTTTATTGGTACAACAAAGCGGAACAGCACGGGGGCTGTTCCATATGACGGTGTTATCCGTATATACATTTGGTAGTGAGGAGCGATAGATGATGGCAAAGCCAACTCTTGTGATAATGGCCGCGGGAATAGGAAGCCGTTACGGCGGGTTGAAACAAATTGATCCC
>JARKQP010000829.1 GCA_029974875.1 Mobilitalea sp. | reverse complement strand
ATAGAATATGGGGCTACTACGATTGGTGTACTAAACTTTAACAATGAATTTATTAAATCACTGCAAAAAATCACTGACATATATGATTTATGCAGTAAACTGCAGGAAACCGTGGAGGTGTTTATCTCAAGTATCCAGCATCATCAGGGCAGGATTAGTAATACCGTAATTCAAAAAGCCTCTGATTATATTGCTGATAATTATGCAAAACCTTTAACGCTTGAAGAGCTTGCCGATTATGTCCATTTAAACCCTTCTTATCTCTCCACCCTTTTTAGCCAGACGACCGGTTCTTCCTTCAAGTCTCATCTTAATATTGTACGCATTGAGAAAAGTAAAAACCTACTGACCTCGACAGACTATTCTCTGATAGAGATTGCGAACGCAGTAGGCTTTCAGGATTATAGCTATTTTTCGAAGGTTTTCAAGAAGCATATTGGGATGCTCCCATCCCAATATAGGAATCATGCTAATTCATAACTATATTTCCTCCTGATAAAATGGATAATAACCTTGTTATCAATAGTTATTTCAGCAATGAATATTTTCTAAATCTACTGCCTGGATCCCAGGAAATATTCCTTCACAACCTGTGCTGTATACCGGATATCCTCCTCCGTATGGGCGTCCGACAGAAAACTCGCCTCAAATTGGGCAGGGGCAATATAAATTCCATGCTCCAGCATATAATGAAAGAATTCTGCGTATTTCTTCGTATCCGAGGTTAAGGCACTATTAAAATCATGCACCTCAGCGCTTGTAAAAAATGCACTCTGAAGGGAGCCGACCTGGTTCACCGTAATTAGTCCTGCCATGATCCCCGGCTGGAAGGCTTCCTTTAATAACCCCGCCTTGCGCTCCAATTCCTGATAGATTCCCTGGTTATTTTTTAAGATGGATAAGGTCGTAATCCCTGCTGCCGTAGCTACTGGATTGCCGGACAGGGTTCCGGCCTGATAGACATCTCCCAGAGGTGCCACCAGCTGCATAATATCCTTTCGTCCTCCATAAGCGCCAATGGGCATACCGCCGCCCACGATTTTTCCTAATACGGTCAGATCCGGCTGAAT
>JARKQP010000161.1 GCA_029974875.1 Mobilitalea sp. | reverse complement strand
TGTGTCACTGCTGTGATTGGTGCGCTCATATACAGATTTATCCTGATAAGAGTGAGGGGGATGGAAATTTCAGAAATCATTGCCACCTATGAAATTGGTCTTGCGATCCTCGAGGGGTTAAGGTGGGGAGGGTTAAGGGGGGGGACCTTCACCCTCCCTCCTTTTATTTCAGGCAGTGTTCAACTTTTTGGAGTAAGCGTTGATTATCAAAGGTTGCTTATTGTTGGAATAGGTATTGTGACCTTCGCATGCCTTTATCTGTTTACACATTTTAACAGGGTAGGGCTTGCGCTGAGGGGGATAGCACAGGATGAGAGAGCTGCCATGATGCTGGGTATAGACTCCGACATGACCGCCATAGTCTCTCTTGCAATAGGTTCTGGCCTTGCGGGTTTTGCGGCAATCCTCCTTCTGCCTTTAGGAAATATAATAGTGGAAGTAGGATATAACGTCCTTATCTTTGCTATTGCTGTGTGTGTTATTGGAGGGTTGGGCAGCTGGGGAGGTACGATACTCGCTTCCTTCATCATAGGTTTTGCGCAAATACTTACAGAAGCTTTTCTTTCCACTCACTACCAGATGGTGGTAGCCCTTTTTGCAATAATCATTACTCTGCTCATAAAACCATCCGGAATATTTGGTAAACAGAAAGAGCTTGAGGAAAGGGTATAATTTATGGAAACAATGCGGAAGGAAAGGATTGACAGGGGAGTTAGAGTCAGAGCATCAGGCCTTTATGCGATCTCCTCATGGCGAGAGATGCTCTACCTTATGGGTCCTCCACTTGCCCTTATCATAGGTGTTATATTGCTTCCTGTTATTCTTGAACTTGCACCATATTGGAAGAGAGTAATTAACATAATGTGCGTATATGCTTTGCTTGCCCTATCTTTCGATTTTCTTGCAAATTATGTGGGGTTAGTATGTCTCGGAGGGGCTTTTTTCGTTGGGGTCGGAGGATATTTGTCTGCCATATTTAACGTTTATCTTCACTTCCCTGTCTATCTTTCCATACCTCTGGCTACGATCTGTGGAGCTTTTATCTGTACGTTTCTTCTGATGCCGTGCCTTCCTCTTAGAGGGGTGTATTTTGCGATTGTCACCCTCATGTATCCACTTCTTGCAACAAGGGTCATTGAAGCTCTTGATATATTAGGAGGAACAAATGGAATTACAGGCCTTGACAGCCTGCCGAATGAGTATGTTGAACATT
>JARKQP010000147.1 GCA_029974875.1 Mobilitalea sp. | reverse complement strand
AGTGTCCCTTCTCCAATAGATGAACAACTGGTTCCCCGAAAGGTTGCTGATGACCCACTTCCTGAATGAGGCGTGACTAAATATCCGGATTGAATGACCATGTAACTGTAGCCAAGGTACTTGATGGACAGTCCTCAAGAGTGAAAGTCGTATTGGATGAGCAGACAATAGAGTGACCGCTTATTTCCAAATTTCCCAATACTATCGGGTCAAATCCTAAAACTTCAACTAAAGCCTTGCGGGCATTCAACCGGCCATAACCATAATTGTTGGTACGTGGCTGGCCTCCCATGCCTGGAACCTTGTCTGCCGAGTTATGAAGTATTGTTCTTACCTCATTTAGAGTAAGGTCTGGATTGAGGGATAACATCAGGGCAACAACACCGCTTACTTGAGGGGCGGCAGCAGACGTGCCTCCAAAATGAGCTGTATAGCCATTTCCAGGATTTCCTTGAGGTGGAGTATCCCAATTATATTCATGATAGCACCATGGTTGGGTAATATTATAATTTCCGGGATTCCATCCCGCAAGTCCATCAATATCGAGAGTCCAGACGTTCCCGGTTAATTCAATTCTAAATTGATTGTTTTCTTCGCCACACGGCCCATATCCCGCAATACCTGATAGACCGGCACTGGGGGCTACAAGGTCGAGTTTAGGCCCATAGTTGCTCCATAAGAAGACTTCATCATTCTGATTTACAGCACCAACAGTAATAACGCCTGCAACAGTTGCCGGAAATGTATTTATTATGTTACCTCCGTTTCCTGACGCAACAATAACGATTATTCCTTTCCCATTTCTGCCCTCATCCATTGCATAATCTATCATAGTTTTAACAGCTTCCATATGTCCCGATGCCCAGCTGTTACTAATTATATCTGCATTATTAATAATGGCATGTTGAATTGCATTTGCAATTGCATAGGGAGTGTTTATTGAACCATATCCGTCAATAATTCGTATTGGCATTATTTTTACATTAGGTGCAATCCCTGCAATGCCTATAGAATTATGTGTTGCAGCAATTATACCAGCACAGGCCATCCCGTGAGCTTGATTTCCTCTTGGAGCTCCACCGGTTTCGTTAAAAGTATCATGACCATTTA
>JARKQP010000127.1 GCA_029974875.1 Mobilitalea sp. | reverse complement strand
AACTATATCCGTGCCACGGATAAGATAAAGGATATGCTCCTTGACGAATTTGGAAATCAGAACCTGGCATATCTGGACAGGTTGATTGAAGAATATTATAATGAGAATTTTTAAGGCTTACGCCATTGCACAGGACATATCCGCTGGGATATGTCCTGATATGCTCTCCGGGCGTGTCATTTGAAACAACAAATGGCATCCGGAGAGCATTTTTTGTATAGTTGCCAACTAATTGTCACCTCTTTATATCCACAGACACTCATATAAATTGTCGACTCTTTACACCTGTACAGTTGACAATGATGTTAGCTATGGTATACTAAGCTTGTTCAAGTATTACAAATATATATATATATATTATTACCCTGTATACGCTGCCCTCATTGTTTATAACGGTTATGGTCTATATCGGCAAGCCGGAAAGCCTGCACCATAACCCGCTAAAGCATACAGGAAACGATACAGGGGACGAAAATCATATATGATAAGGAAAAGTGACACTATAAGTCACCGGGACATGTTCTATGGAATTAAAGCATCAGGTATTAAAGATTCTTGAAGAAAACAGAGGTAATTCAGTAAACGGCGCAAAGCTTGCGAATGAACTGTTCGTTACCCGCAGCTCTATCTGGAAAGCAGTAAAATCCCTGCAAAAGGACGGTTACCGCATCGGAGCAGTAACAAACCGGGGGTACTGCCTTCTTCCTGATAACGATATTGTATCTGCCGAAAGTATTACTCCCTTTTTAAAGGGCTTAGCTGCTGACTTCCAGTTGGAGGTAAGGCAGACCGTCACCTCAACCAATATACTGGCTAAGGAAGCCGCAGCAAAAGGGGCAAAGGAAGGAACCGTTATTATAGCGAGGGAACAGACGGAAGGACGTGGGCGTATGGGAAGATCCTTTTATTCGCCAGACTCCTCCGGGATCTATTTTTCCATTATATTAAGACCGACGCTGAACCTGGAAGACTCCCTGCTAATCACCACCAGCACTGCTGTTGCCGTTGCGAAGGCCATTGAAGCAATTGCCCAGGTAAGGGCTTCCATCAAATGGGTCAATGATATCTTTGTAGAAGATAAGAAGGTATGCGGAATTCTTACCGAGGCTTCCTTGAATTTTGAAAGCGGCGGTCTGGAATATGCTGTTGTGGGGATCGGTATCAATACCTGGACCCAGGGCTTTCCCGAGGAAATACAGAAAACAGCCGGCTCCCTTTTCCAGGGCAAGCCGGGCAATTCCCCTGTAACCTCCATGCTTGTAGCTGAGGTATTAAATAATATTGCAGGGAGCATGGATTCCTTGACTGATAAGAAATATTTGGAGGAATACCGTAAGCGCTCCTTCCTCCTTGGTAAGGATATCCTTGTGTTGAAAGGGAAAGATATTACTCCGGCAAAGGCCATCAATATTGATGAGAAAGCCAGGTTGGTAGTTGAGTATGGGGATCACACGATCGAGGCGCTGGTATCTGGGGAGGTCAGTACACGGATTGCAGCGAAGTAAAAGGTTATAGGAGCAGGATTTAGTCTATGAAGCGGATATCCCTGCATTCAGATTCACCGCGTTAGTATTTAGAATAACGTCACTTTTATAAAACGGATTGTAAACAGATAAAGGAGAGAAATTATGGACTCTATTCAAAAAACAGCTAACAAACAAGGTATACGTACAAAGGATCTAGTTATGACCGGAATGTTTACTGCGGTTATATGTGTTATGTCCCAAATCACCATACCGATCCAGCCCATTCCTTTTACCTTGGGCCTATTTGCTATATTCCTTACGGGGACACTGCTCTCCCCCAGGTATGCTTTTCTTTCCGTGCTCTGCTACCTGCTGCTAGGTGCCTTTGGGCTTCCTGTGTTTGCAAACTTTAAAGGGGGGGTTCAGAATCTGGTCGGTATGACCGGCGGATATTTGGCGGCTTATCCTATCATAGCGCTTATAACCTCCCTCTGCTATTCAAAAGCTAGGAAATATAAAGCCATCAGCTTAGTGATTGGCATGCTGGTATCCCTCGTTGTCTGCTATGGGATTGGCACCATATGGTTTAGCTATGTAAGCGGTACTGGTTTTTATAAGTCCTTAACCTTGTGCGTATTTCCTTTTATTCCATTCGATCTTATTAAAATTGCGTTGGCTGCTTCCATTGGAGCTGTTATAAGAAAAACAGTAATCAAACAATTTTAAAGACATAAAGCGTTAGAAACAGGCAAGGAAAACACCGGATGTATTCCGTGTTTCCTTGCCTGTTTTATAATATAACCCCATTATTTATAACGGTGCAAATAATTCCTCCAGCTCCGCCTTCGTCAGCGTATTGATAAACACTTCCTTTGAACTGATAATCGAATCCGACAATTCCTTCTTCTTTCTCTGGAGCTTGAAGATCTTCTCTTCAATGGTTCCCTTGGTGATCAGCTTCATCACATGAACCTTATTCTGCTGTCCGATCCGGTAAGCACGGTCAGTTGCCTGGTCTTCCACTGCCGGATTCCACCATGGGTCATAGTGGATTACCGTATCGGCACCTGTAAGGTTCAGTCCTGTTCCTCCCGCCTTCAGGGAGATTAAGAACACCTTTCCTTCTCCCGCATTAAAGCGTTTTACAAAATCATTCCTCTCTTCTGTCGGCGTGGAGCCTTCCAGGTAGAAATAGGATATATCCAGCTCCTTCAGCTCTCCTTCTATGATGCGCAGCATGGAGGTGAACTGGGAGAACACAAGGATTCTGTGGTCATTTGCAATTGCCTCCGGAATTATTTCCATGAGCAGCTCCAGCTTGCCGCTGCCTCCCTGGTAATTTTCAATAAAGGTGGAGGGGTGGCAGCAGATCTGGCGCAGCCTTGTCAGCGCTGCCAGGATCTTCATACGGCTCTTCTCGACACCGTTCTCCTCAATCTCGGAGTGGAGCTCACCGCGTATATTTTCCAGGTAGGATAAATACACCAGCTTCTGCCCCTCGGACATGTCGGTCAGCATCTTCGTCTCATATTTATCGGGAAGCTCTGTTAATACATCCTTCTTCATACGGCGCAGGATAAAGGGCTCGATATGCTGGTGCAGGTCGCTGAGCGCCTTCTGGTCTTCCTTTAGGATCGGCTTCTCATACATTTCCACGAATTTTGAGTGGCTGTTCAAATAGTCCGGCATAATAAAATCAAAGATGGACCACAGCTCGGATAAGCTGTTTTCAATCGGGGTACCGGTTAATGCAAAACGGTGCTTTGCCCTGATCCTCTTTACGGATTTTGCATTGAGGGAGGAGTCATTTTTAATAAATTGGGCCTCATCAATGAACACCGTATCAAAATCAATCTTCTCATAAAACCCGATATCCCTCCGTATCAAAGGATAGGAGGTAATTAATACATCATAATCGGCGTACCTTTCTATTGCTTCCTGCCGTTCCGGCGGTGTGCCGGTAATAACCAGGGCCTTCACATAGGGTGCAAAATTCTCTATTTCATCCAGCCAGTTATAGATCAGGGAGGTCGGGCAAACGACTAAATTATGACCCTTCTTCTCCTTCACCCCGGAGGCAATATAGACGATGGATTGCAGCGTTTTTCCCAAGCCCATGTCATCCGCCAGGATTCCCCCAAGCTCATTATCCGCTAAGGTCCTCAGCCACTTGTAGCCTGTGTACTGGTAGGGACGGAGCTCTGCCAAAATGCCCTCCGGCAGCACATATTCTGTCTTGCCCGGATTTAATATTTTGTCCGTAAGGGCCATAAAATCCCGGTCACGCTCAAAGAGAAAATCCCTGTCAGAAAATGCTTTATTTAAATACACCGCATGCTGCTTTCCTAAAAGCAGGGCATCCTCGGTGATATTTTTATCCGATACGTTCAAGGCGGCTAATATTTTTGACACCTCATCAACGGTCTTATCCTCCAGGTTAATAAAGCTTCCGCTTTTTAGCCGGTAAAACTTCTTCTTAATCTGGTAAGAGTGGAGCAGCTCCCTAAGCTCGTCCTTCGGCACCTCATCAAAGGCCATATCCAGCTCCAGCATATTGAGCTCGGAATTCATCCTGACCCCGGCCTTAAAGCCGCCTGCACCGCGGATCCCAAGCCTTCTAAAATCCTCGGAATAAAAGAGCTGGGCCTTTGATTCCAGCTCCATTACCCTTCCGGAAAGAAAGTCATAGATCAGCTCCTCTTCCCTCAGCAGATAAAAGTTCTTATAGGGAATAAATCCCTCCTTTAACAGCTCGGAAATGATCTCATCTTCCTTTTCCCTCTGCCTGACGATGATATAGGCGCCGGAAGCCGCATTCCCAAAGGAATTAAACTCATATTCCCCGTACTTATATTTTAATTCTGCTTTAACTCCTGACTTATATTTATCAAAATAAAGCTTAGCCTCCATATCACAGGAAATATACCTGCTGCGTAATTCCTCCGGTATATCCAGCACCATGGTTTCACTAATCCTTGGAAGCACATGCTCTAAGAAGCTGTTTTTGCTTTCCCCACGGAACACCAGCGGCTCCTTGTCCTTCCCGAGACTGTTATAAAAGGGCTTGAAATTCCTGATGAATTTTGCATCCGGCTGATAGATTGCCCCATCAAAATACAGCAGCTCACCGGTCTCTGTAATAGGCAGCACCGCTTCTTTCCCTTGATAGTCAATGCTGATTGAATCCTCATCTACCGTCAGCTGATAAGAAATCTTAGGATTGCCCTTCACAAATACGACATCCGTACATACCTTCCCATAAAGCTCCAGGGTAAAGCTTTTGCCATTTAAGATTTCCAGAAGCTTTATCATCATATTTTTGCTAAAATACATCTGGGATTTTGAAAATATCTTTGAAAAATGAGTACTATCCACGATTTCCTGAATCTCATAAATGCCCAGGAGATAATTAATAATCCTTAAGGAGGTAGCATCAAAGGTACTCTCCCCATTTACATATTTGAATTCTTTTCCGAGGGTAAAGCTCTCATGATGGTAAAGATCGGATAAGAACTTTTTTATCGTCTGTACTTTATATTTACGGCTGCTTCCTCCGTGCAGGGACACCATTGCCCTTCCGTTCTCCCCCTTTATTATGCTGGGAATGCTGAATATAACCTCAAGCTGGAAGGTTTCCCCTGCCAGATGGCTGTCCTCCTGTGCAATAAAATAATCAAGCAGCGCTACAACCTTACGTTCCTCAGGACTTTTGGATTCTGAAAGCAAGGTGCGCTCCTGGTATTTAAGCACAAAGAGCAGAGCCGCGACAACATGCTTGCAGGCACCCTGGTCCTTTAACCGGGATGGACAATTGCAGCTGTAATCGAAGGAGCCATCCTCCTGCTCATCTATGGTAACGGAATAATTGTAATTTCCCTTCACGGTCAACCTGTACTGCTTGCCGGTATTAGAATATGTCGCATTAACTATACGGTTTTCCTTATAATATTGCAGGCCTCTCGCATAGACCGTATCATTGGACGCCAGGTTCCGTATTCCTGTACGTGAAATCTGAATCATAACTGCACACCTTTCCTAGGGCGTGTCCAGGCACACCCATGCTGTATCAGATTATTATAACACATTTTGAAGAAAAAGTGTAATGTTTTTATTATCTTTTATAAATCATCTTTTTATAAATCAATACAAATGTATGTCCGGACGCACACTTGACAAAGAGACAAAATAAAATGTTGGGGTATGTTGAACTGTTTTCACATACCCCAACATTTATTATAGAACCACAAAAAAAGAGAGTATCTATCATACCGATTTAGATACTCTCTTGTTATATTAAATTATTCATTATTTAAATTCATTGTTGGTACGCCATCTCATCTTCAGAATTGCTTTGTACTATTTTATATTATCTGCAAGATAAACCGATCATATGATTTTCTTGTTAATCAAAGCCTTTGGTGGTCAGTACCAACCCTTTACTTCTGTTTTGAGTATTACAACTAATGTGTTTGGTGGTCCGTACCTTCCTTTCTTTAAATTTCTTTCTATTTATAAAACTTCTACTTATCAAATTTCTTTCTATAGTTTAAATTTCCTTCTATTCTTCAAATATAACTAAATTGTTGGCGTGTACCTTCCCTTCTGGTTTACTTGAATCTGTTGCCTCTGGTAACCACTCTGTTTTCCTTATGAGCTATTACCCCTTTTGTTATAAGCTTATCTTTTCAATGGAATCAGTCCTTTCATTGATATTAGCCCTTACGGCTGAAGCTGTTTTTTCTTTTCTATGATTTGATTTTACAACACAACTTAGATTTTGTCAACACTATTTTCAGATTTTTTTCGAGTTTTATTCCTATTAACTCATATATTGTGTACTTACCCATAATAGCGTACATGATTCTACAATAATTACCGTCTGTAATGCATACATAATTTTGCGGAAACTACCTGTTTATAATAGCATACATGCTTTACGGTAATTACTTCTTCATAATCACCATGGCTTTATGGCATTACCTCTTCATAATAGCCTATGGCCTTACGGTAATTACCTCTTCATAATAGCATACATGGCTTTACGTCGGTTATCTGTCCCATAGTGGCATACATAATTTGGAGGTAATTGCAGGGCTTTGGTTAAATGTACTCAATCAACAGCTTTTTTCATAGTTTATTTTTATACATATAGAAAAATTTAAGATTGTATTTTAGGAGAATTTATATTAGAATATCTAGTTAGAGTTAGGCAAATGTATCCAAAGGATCCCGACCAGGTTCCCTATCTTTGCCGCTTAACAAAACAACATATGGAGGTATCTAATGAAACATATCATCAGTCCAACTGACCTTACTGTTTCTGAGCTTAACGAGCTTCTCGAATTATCTGAAGAAATAATAACTGCCCCTAAAAGGTTCGCGCAGGTGTGCCGGGGGAAGAAACTGGCAACTCTCTTTTATGAACCCAGTACCAGGACACGGCTTAGCTTTGAAGCCGCCATGTTGAATTTAGGAGGAAGTATTTTAGGATTTTCCTCCGCTGATTCCAGTTCTGCAGCAAAAGGTGAAAGCGTTGCAGATACAATCCGGGTTATTTCTTCTTACGCAGATATCTGTGCTATCCGTCATCCTAAGGAAGGCGCTCCATTAGTAGCCTCTCATTTTTCTTCTATTCCAGTAATCAATGCCGGCGACGGCGGTCATAACCATCCCACTCAAACCTTTACCGATTTATTAACTATAAAGAATCTCAAGGGACGCTTAAACAATTTATGCGTTGGCTTTTGTGGTGACTTAAAGTTTGGCCGGACCGTACATTCCTTAATCCATGCCCTGACCAGGTATGAAGGTATCAGGTTTGTGCTTATTTCACCGGAGGAGCTTCGTATTCCTAATTATATCCGGGAGGAATTGATTGCTGCTAATATTCCTTTTGAAGAAGTCAGAAGCCTTGATGATGCCATTTCAAGTCTTGACTTTCTCTATATGACCCGGGTTCAGAAGGAACGTTTTTTTAATGAAGAGGATTATATCCGGTTGAAGGATATTTATATTCTTGACCATAAGAAGATGGCAAAGGCGAAGAAAGACATGCTTGTGCTCCACCCTCTGCCCAGGGTAAATGAAATTGCTCCTGAGGTTGATGAGGATCCCCGGGCTGTTTATTTTAAGCAGGCGGAGTTTGGGGTGTATGTCAGGATGGCTCTGATTATGAGGTTGCTGGAGGTGGAGAAGGATGCTTAATATTGGTGGATTGAATCAAGGAATTGTAATTGACCATATCAAGGCCGGAGGGGCGATGAAGATTTATTCCTATCTTGATTTGGAAAATAAGGATGTTTCTGTTGCGATTATTAAGAACGCGAAGAGTAATAAGATGGGGAAGAAGGATATTATTAAGATTGAGGGGACCATGGAGGGTATCGATTTAGATATCCTGGGGGCTTTGGACCATAGGATTACGATTAATGTGATTCAGGATGGGGTTATTGTTGATAAGAAGTTTCCTACTTTGCCGGAGAGGGTGACGAATATTTTGAAGTGTAAGAATCCTAGGTGTATTACGACGGTGGAGCCTGGGATTGTGCATACGTTTAAGCTGACGGATCCGGTGAATGGGAAGTATCGGTGTTTGTATTGTGAGCAGAGTTTTGATAGGCGGTAGCGATTCAGGGGATTGTGGTGATGATTTTGGTGTGCTGATTTAGGTTGTGTTCACAGGAAGAGGGGCAGGGTGGTATAGCGTATTTGCTTACCTCTACATCCGATACAAAAATGTTCGTGGTGGTCGGGACAGATGAAAATGTCCGCCCACCACGAACATTTTTGTACCGGCTGTAACGGTAAAGCAAATACTTCTATACCACCCTGCCCCTCTTCCTGTGGGATTTAGGTTACAGAGAATGCGAGTGAAATGTGGGGATTTTATTGGTTCTTTTTTCGGGTTTTTATTAAGTAGATGGTGCCTAGGGTTGTTAGTAGGATTGAGATGATTGGAATGATTGCTAGGGCTGAGGGATTTGGTGATTGGGTTAACAGGATGCTGGTTGGGCCGTCGGCACTTCCGATGATGCCTAGGGTTGTTCCGGGGGATGGATTTGGTTTTATGTTGGTGAAGATGAGGAGGAGGATTAATTGGGAAAGGATGTAGAGGAGGGATATTGCGCCTAGGATAATGGTGGCAATGAGGATTATTTTTCGGGTGGATTTCAATAGAGTTTTCCTTCCTTTCTTTTTTTCCTTTGGTACTTCAAGTGTAGGGTTTTTTTAATTAAATATATACTACTGAAAAGATATTAGGCTATTTAAAATGGTTGTAGAATGCTTTTAGTTCTTCTTTTTTGGTGGCTGGTAGTTCGGTTTTCCGGATTCCTTGGATTGCTCCTTCCAGGGCGTACAGCCTGTGTATGCAGGCTGTATCGTCGATGGATTTTATTTTTAGCCAGGCTTGGGTGCTTCCGGTTTCTTTTAGTTGTTGGGGGGTGGTGATGCCGACTTGGTTTAGTTGGGCTTCTACGTTGGGGCCGATGTTAGGTAGTTTTGATAGTTCTCCCATGGGCTTTGCTCCTTTTATTGTTTTTTGGATTTAAGGGTTGACAGTTTTTGTGCTATCGCTTCCATGTGCCGGTTGTCTGTTCCGCAGCAGCCGCCGATTATTTTGAAGTGTCTTTCTTGTACCAGGTGCAGGATGTTGTCTGCGAAGGGATCGGGGGCAGTGGTTTTTATTTCGGTTGAATGGTCTAGTTCTTTGTATGGTAGTGGTGATGTGTTTGCTTGGATTCCCAGGAATCTTTCTTTTACGGTGTCGTTGCGGTTGAAGGGCTGGGATAGGGCTTCCTCTGTTATTAGTGGATGCACGCAGTTTGCCATATAGCAGAGGGGTTTTTTGTTTACCATGTGGTCGATTGTTTCGATGGCATCGTTGATTATTGTGCCGTCTATCAGTCTGCCGTCTTTTTGGATTGCTAGGCTTATGATGTAGGGAAGGCCTGTGTCGGCCATAGCCTCTGCCATTCCTATGGCTTCATATAAGGTTGGCATGATGCCTGCATATAGGTAGTCTACGCCGGCTTTTGAAAATTCCTCTGCCTGCCAGCCGTGGAAGACGCGGGCTTCTTGTCTTGTCAGTGCCCCTTCTCCTGTGTAGGCATCGCCCTTGCAGCCCATTAAGCCTCCGATGTACATTTCTATACCGCTGTTTAATTGGATGTTGCGGAGGAATTTTACGTTTTCAGCGATGACCTGGGCATCCTCTCCGGCATGTTCTATTCTTTCCTTGTTTGCCCTTCTTGTGGGGGTTGTTGCCAGAAATGGAAGCTGGTAACGGCGTGCGATGCCGATATACTGTTCCCATATTTCTTGCAGGGCTTTCCTGCCCTCCCCGGTATAGACTAATTTTGCCAAGTCGATATGCTCGTCTAAGGGTAAATGGTATTCTCTTTTTATCCGTTCCCCTACTGCACCTTCCATCAGGAAGTATTTATTTTCTTCAAAGCTTTGTTCCAGGTTTCTTTCCATAGTTGTTATTACGTCAGCTCCTCTCATTAATTTTTATAGGCGATTGTGAAACTCAGAAACTGCAGCTATTTTTCATAAAATTGGTGCAGGCTTCTGAGCGCAATTACCTATTTTTTATTTTTTAGACGCTCGTTCTTTTATTTTTGTTTCAATACTACAAAAGCTTAATCATGATATAATGATCCTGGTAAGTACCATCCTTAAGCTTTTGCGCACGCTTTATTGTGCCGCATATCTCAAAGCCATATTTTTTGTATAATGAGACCGCGGTGGTATTCGTGGTGACTACACTCAGCTCCACTTGTTCATATCCGTTTTTCTTTGCCTGCTCCATGCAGTGTTTCATTAATAAATCTCCGATTCCCATGCCCCAGTAATCTTTGATTACCGCTATTCCAAGCTGGGCACGGTGGCGTACCTTGAGCTTTGTATCTATGCCGAAAATACCGGAATTTCCAACTAGCTTGCCGTCAATAAAGGCTGATAGGTTAAAGTCCCGCTCATCGTTTAAATTATTTCTGATATAGTCCCTTTCCTGCTCTACCGTAAGGGTTACTTCCTCCGGATAGCGGAGTACATTGTTTGTCTCACCTGACATGATTTTCATGTAATTTAGCAGAGCCTCTGCATTTTCTTCCTCCGGGCTTTTTAAAACTGCTGTTAGTCCGTTCTTTAATATTATTTCCATTTCTTCCATTTTCATAATAGCTCTCTCCCATTCCCAGACTTTTATCTATCTATCATCATTATTCATTCCTGAAAGAATGTTTCCTCTCTGCGGACTTTGCTGCTGCTTTGATGAAAATTGGATTCTCCGTTGCTGGTAACTCCTCCTCGATTCACTTTGTTATTATATCTCTTTCTGCCTTGAATTTCCACTACAATTTATCAAGCCCTCTTCCAATTGATCCTCCAATTTATCAGCTGCACCTCAAAATAATACAGACTAATCAGCTTTGGCTGGATTTATAAAATAGCCTACTAATACTCTCATCATAAAAAGGATACTCATCTCTTATTAGGTTTCAAGGCTCTGGTTAACATCCCTTCTCCTATTTTAAGAAAATAAGTATCCTTTTTTGTGTTATTTGCAGCCATCCTAAATTATCAAAATCTCATCCGGTCTGCTACTACATCCCAGTTGATATTTTTCATAAAATTATCGATATATTCTGCTTTATCATCCGCATATTGGAGAAAATAGGCATGCTCATACATATCAAGCACCAAAACAGGTGCGGAATAAGCGATATTTCCAAGATCATGTGCATCCAGGCTGATGTTCCGCAGCCGGTTGCTCCTTTGGTCAAAGGCCAGCACTGCCCAGCCCCTGCTCGCCTTTGCGGTAGCTATGAAATCCTCCTGCCAAGCCTCAAAGGAATTAAAATCATTTGCGATCTGGTCCCTGACAGACTGGTCCGGCTCCGGTGTGGTTCCGCCTATGTTTTCAAAATAAAGCTCGTGCAGGATGACACCGTCTAAGGCATAGGTTTCTCCCCTTTTCAGCTCCCTGTAAAAGCTGAAGGTCGTATTTGACTGATCCCTCTGGGCATCGCCGCCCTGAAGTATCTCATCTATCTTGTTAATATTTGTTACATATCCTTCGTATAGGCGCATATGGACATCAAATTGCTCCTGGTTGATTACTGTGATATCATTGGTGTAAGTAAATGGAATCTTCTCAATCATATCCTCTTGTCCTTCCTTGTCTGGCAGGTAGCCCTCCCATAGATTATAATGAATACTTGTACTTTTTTTATAATCATACGATGGATGTGGGGATTATATGCTGACTTTATAAAAAAGAGGAAAAATTTAACCCGTTAAGTGAACTATCCACCGTCTAAAGCCAAGAGATTGCGGTCACATTATTTCAAATTCTGCGTAATAGGTATGGGTATCATAATCGCCTGTTGCCCTAAAATCTAAAATTTCTTTTCCGATCCGATAGCTTCCAGCCGGAAGTACACCGTAGATCCAATCCCAATCAATCGTCCATTCTGTACTTCCATCCATCTGGATTAACAGTGCCATGTCATCCCAGCCTATATTATCCTGCACCATTTCTACGGCTACCCATTCCCCATTTACTTTCTTTTCCAGCCAGTACATGCTGCCCGTAAATAACTCGCCTGTTGCCTGTCCGCCGGATTGGTTACATACCAAGGTCAAGCCGGTTGGTGTTATATCTGTGGCACTCAGCTGTATGCCTAAAAGATCAGCCTTGTCATTATCAGCAGCTGTCTTTCCCTCAGCATCTGTCTTTCCCTCAACACCCGTCTTTTCTTTAGCATCTGTCTTTTCATCAAAGGAGGCTGATGGGCTTTCATCAGGAATAGTATCCACAGGCTGCCCTATGGGTTGCTCCACTTTACCACACCCTGCAAAAACAAAAACAACCAATAATACCAGGCTTAATATAAGATTCCTCTTTTTCATTTTGACACCTTCCCTTCAGAATAACGTATATCCTACTATCTAAAATATATTTTTACTCCCTATAATAAATAGACGACAAATAATTTAGATAGTTCCACAATTTTCTTAAGTCGAAAAGTCAATTGAAAAAGCCGGTTGAAAAGTATCCATATGATCCTATGCCCTCTGTCCTAACCGGAGGCACTAATTTATTCAATTACCTTATTTTAATTTTATTCCTATTTAGAAAAGCCCTGTAATCCTGCCATCCGCACCCACGTCAACACCCTCTGCAGCCGGTACTTTAGGAAGGCCTGGCATTGTCATTACGGTTCCTGTAATTGCCACAATAAAGCCTGCTCCTGCCGATACATATACCTCCCGGATATTAATACTAAAGCCCGTTGGTCTTCCCAGCTTCGTGGCATCGTCAGACAGGGAATATTGGTTTTTGGCCATGCAGATTGGAAGCTCTTTAAAGCCAAGGGCCTCAATCGTCTTAATGGAGCTTTCGGCAGACGGGTCGTAGGTCACGCTGTCCGCACCATAGATCTCCCTTGCTATGGTCTCAATCTTTTCCTTGACGGATAGCTTCTCATCATACAGCGGCTTGTAATTGCTTTCCTTTGTTTCTAGGGTGGACAGCACCTTCTTTGCCAGTTCAATACCGCCTTCCCCACCTTTTTCCCATACCTCGCAGAGTGAGAATTCACAGCCCAGGCTTTCACAGAATTCCTTTACAAATGTAACCTCCGCCTCCGTATCCGTCACAAAGCGGTTCAGGCTTACAACTACGGGAACCCCGAATTTATGAAGGTTTTCTATATGCTTTTCCAGGTTTACGATACCAAGCTTCAGGGCTTTAAGGTTTTCCCCTGATAGCTCTGTCTTTGGCATCCCTCCGTTATATTTCAATGCCCGCACGGTTGCTACTAAAACAATGGCATCCGGCTTTAATCCGGCTATCCTGCATTTGATATCCAGGAATTTCTCAGCCCCCAGATCTGCTCCAAAGCCTGCCTCCGTCACCACCACATCCGCTAATTTTAAGGCCGTCTTCGTAGCTCTTACGCTATTACAGCCATGTGCTATATTAGCAAAGGGTCCTCCATGGATAATGGCCGGTGTATTTTCCAGGGTCTGGATCAGGTTCGGCTTTAATGCATCCTTTAACAGGGCTGCCATGGCGCCTACTGCCTTTAATTGCTCTGCAGTTACCGGCTTTCCGTCATGGGTATAGGCAACCACGATGCGTCCGATCCGTTTCTTTAAATCCTCCATATCCTCCGCCAGGCAGAGCACTGCCATAATTTCAGAGGCTACGGTGATAATGAAATGGTCTTCCCTCACGACACCGTCCGCCTTACGCCCAAGGCCAACCACAATATTACGCAGGACACGGTCATTCATGTCCACACAACGCTTCCAGACGATCTGGTTCGTATCTATATTCAAGGTATTTCCCTGCTGGATATGGTTATCAAGCAGGGCAGCAAGCAGGTTATTTGCGGAAGTGATCGCATGGAAATCCCCGGTAAAATGAAGATTTAAGTCCTCCATGGGAACCACCTGTGCATACCCGCCGCCTGCAGCTCCACCCTTAATACCAAAGCAGGGTCCCAGGGAAGGCTCACGGAGTGCGATTACAGAGCTTACCTTCAGCAGGCCGAGAGCCTGTCCAAGCCCGACGGTGGTTGTTGTCTTCCCCTCGCCGGCCGGCGTCGGGTTAATGGCTGTTACCAGCACCAGCTTGCCATCTTTTCTATCCTTTACTTTTTCCCATAATTCATCAGAAAGCTTGGATTTGTATTTCCCGTAGAACTCCAGGTCATCTTCTGAAATGCCAAGCTGCGCCGCTACCTCTCCAATATGTTTCAGCTTCGCCTCTTGGGCAATTTGAATATCTGATTTCATTCCTGTGCCGCCTTTCATATTATCGATTTTGATACAATGAAAGCCCCAATCGCATGACCAAGCCTGTTTGAATCATGCGACCGGAGCAACAAGATCATGAATGCGCTTTTCATTCTTGATATATTATACAAATTACTTCCCCCTTTTACAAGATAAAAATGCTCAAATGCTCTTTTTCGACAGGTATACTAAAAATTCTCTTGCGTTAAGTGACATAATGAGTATATACTATCCTTGGTATTTCATAATTTATGAAATTTTCTAATGAAACAAGCATATAGTACTAATAACTATTTATAGGAAGCAGATGCACTCAGCTTTCCTTTCCGAACTTATCATGACTTTGCCAGTAAGAAAGGATGTTCCCAATGAAATATAATACTGTAATTTTTGATTTAGATGGAACCTTATTAAACACACTTGATGATCTCAGGGATAGCTTAAATGAAGTTTTGATGCAGCACAGCTATCTTCCCCAGAGACTGGAGGATGTGAGGCGCTTTGTGGGAAATGGCGTATGGAACCTGGTCCGCAGATCCCTTCCGAGCGGCTGTCCTGACCAGGAGGCCACAAAGATCATGGAGGAATTTAAGACTCTTTATAAAAAGAATATGCAGAATAAGACGAGACCCTACAATGGTATCATGGAGCTTTTACTCGATTTGAACCGTTTTAATTATAAATTGGCTATCGTTTCTAATAAATATGATGCAGCTGTTAAGGAATTAGCCCAGACTTATTTTGGCAACCTTATTCCCGTTGCCATCGGTGAAACCAGCGAAATCAAGAGAAAGCCCGCACCGGACAGCATCTATACCGCCCTGCAGGAGCTAGGCTCCACCCTGGACTGCGCCGTTTTGGTCGGGGATTCTGAGACAGACGTCCAGACCGCAAAAAATGCCGGTATCCCATGCATCGGTGTAACCTGGGGCTTCCGCCGCCGGGAGGTATTAAGGGAAGAGGGCGCTGATTTTCTTATCGATACCCCCAGGGAATTGTTAACCTTGATTTAATCCAGCATAAAAAATCCCACTACTAAAATAAAACTCCATTACTAAAAGCGAATGCAGGCTATTTATTCCCATCCGTTTTAGCAATGGAGTTTTATATTTTATTTAATCTCTTCTAGCCCTTTTCCCTACCCTTAAAAAATATAATTAAATAATTGTCTTCAAATTTTGCTCTTTCAATCTCCGCACCTGCAAATTCTTTTGGTACCATGAAGCGTCTCGTTTCATTTTTTATAGACAGGACAATTTCATTTTCTTTCTGCCTTAAATCCATTTCACTTTTCGCTGCGAAGGGAAGCAGGATTTTTAATGCCCGGTGCTCCCCAGACTGGATCACCTCGAAGATTTCCTGCTGAAACAATACTTTTGAAATATCCACATCCTTGAATAAGCCTTCCGACACCTCCGTAAGAATAGGGACTGTACGGAGCTCTACCCTTTGTAATTCCAAATAAAATTTAGGAACCTCGGAGAAGCTCTCTTCTATTTCATGTATTCCTTCCTCCTGCATTTCCATCCACTTATTAAAATAGCCCTGCATTGCGTAGTCCGGGTAAATCCGGTTTACAATGATGGCATCTACATTATAATTATATAAATGCAGACAGGTAAAGTTTCGTTTTGATTCCTGTATTACTATTTTCTCAGGCGTAGTCACGATCCTGATACTGAATACCTCCCTGTTTGACATTAATTCCTGTAGACGCTCCATCTTTTTCATAACATACTCAATATCATCAAAAACAGAGTCCTCCGGCATCGGTATTTTCAGTAATTTCTCAGCTGCAGGACCGGCAAGCTTTACACCTTTTCTTTTTATCGGAAGTATCTTTTCAATAAAGCCGCATAGCTTCTGTGGATATTTTAATAATGAAAGTGTTTCTCCGGTCGGCGCGCAATCCACGATAATTATGTCGTATTTCTCCTGTTCGCAATAATCGAGAATTTTAAATAGTGAAAACAGCTCCTCCAGCCCCGGAAAAACCAGAAGCTCTTCTACCTCAATTCCTCCTTCACCCTTCATCATGAGCATCTGCTTTATATAATCCTTCATACGCCCCCAGGTCTTTTCACTTTCATCTACTACGTCAATTTCCAGGGCATCCAAATGCTCTGCCACTAAAACCGGCTCCTTCCCAAGCGGAAGGTCAAAGCAATCACCCAGGCTGTGCGCCATATCCGTACTCATAATTAAAACTCTCTTTGCTTCCCTTGCCAGCTTCAGTGCACTTGCGGCGGCTATGCTCGTCTTTCCTACACCGCCCTTGCCCGTATATAATATTACTCTCATATTCCTCCCCCGCTTCATTCAATGTTAACCCTTTTTGTCTGCTTCCCTGCTCCAGCCTCCTGGTGCCGGCTTTCTTTTTCGCTGTCCCTAGCTCCGTCCTGCTTCATCATTCCTTTCATGCATTCCATAAAAATAGCCCTCAGCTCCCGTTCAATCACTTCAACATGCTCTGCCGTATTCTCCGGAAGAAGAGCCTGCAAAGCCTTTTTCTGATACATTTTTGCCTCTGTAACCCGTTCTATCAGCGATTTATTCATAAGCGGCATCTCCTTTTCCAAACTGTATGCTTAATATTCCCCCATCCATTTTCGCTCCTGTTACCCTGTAGCTTCTCAGTACATTGGGAAGCGGGATGCTTCGTTTAAAATTATTGATCTTAATAATGATATCACTGCCTGACTGGTACAAATCCACTCCGGATTTGTCGGCAAAAGGCAGGGTAACCGTCATGAGATATCCTGCATTGTTTTGTTCAAAGCATTCCCTCTGTGTAATAATCCTTGCATCAAATATTTCATCACTGGTAAGCGCATCTTTACAAATCCTTTTCACTGCCTTCATTCCCCGCAGTTCTTCGTCATACCAGGGAATCTCATAAACCGGTACAGCCGAAAAGCTTTCCTTGAGCTGTTCCTTATATTTCTTCTGGATCCTTAACCACTCCCCAAAAAACGGATTTGCTATATCACCGGGAAGGATACGGTTGATATAAAGTCCATCCACATTAAAGTTATAAAGATTCATATACATATAATTGCGCTTTGTCTCCTCCACTACCATCTTCTCAGGTAATGTCACCAGCCTGATGCTGGTGGTTTCCCGGTCTTTAAGAAGTTCCTGTAAATGGTAAAGCTTCAGGTATAGCTTCTCGATATCGCTCATAGCTGCTTTGTTTGGAAGCTCAACCTTATATAACTGCCTGGCAATAGGGGATAATACCCTTACTGCAATTTTACCGATGGGAAACAGCTTTTCCATGTACCAGGAAAGCAGCTCCGGGAATTTTAGCAGGGATAATGTTTCGCCTGTCGGCGCACAATCCACTATGATCCTTTCATAGACCCCCTCCTGATAGATTTCATTGATTTTCAATAGCGCAAAGAGCTCTTCCGTGCCTGGAAAAATTCCATAGTCCTCCATTGCGCTGCCATCACTTTGGGGCAATAATTTTATAAGGCTAAGCATCATGTGGCTAAAATCCTGCTCCATTACATATTCCGGGTCAATTTCATAGGCATCAAGGTTCCCCATGATTTCCGTAGGAACCTTTCCAAGGGGGCGTTCAAACAGATCCCCTAAATTATGCGCCATATCCGTACTTACCAGAAGTGTCCTTTTCCCTTCCTCCGCACTCTTGATGGCATGTGCTGCCGCAACACTGGTCTTACCGACACCGCCTTTTCCTGTAAAGATATAAATCCTTCCCATTGTATCCTCCTGTCATTGAAAATAATTAGCCAGTTAATAAGATATACTTCATATTCCGAATATTTCTTTTGCCGAAGTATTTGTTTTAATAGAAGGAATGTAATAGCTACATTCCCACATTCCTTTGCTGACGTTCCAGCGGCCACGCATAGCCGGATTGCTAATCAATTGTTATTTTTACTACCTTTGGCTTTTCCGCCTCTTTTCTTTTTTCCTCCCTCATAATATCAGAGAGCTTGCCGAGCATACGAAAAAATAATTCCATCTCCTGTTCAGTAAATGCTTCCACTACCTTTTTAGCATAATAAGTAAATTCTGTAATGACTGCCTGCACCTGTGTGGAGCCCTTCTCACCCATTCGTATGATCACGACCCGTTTATCCTGCGCATCCCTTTCCCTTACTATCAGCTCTCTTTTTTCCATACGGTTGATTATCCCGGTTGCCGTATTTAAGGGCACATTAATATATTCTGCTATCTGGGTCATATTTGCCTCTTTTTGGCGGAACAGGAGCCATAGGATAAACAGTTCATTCTTGGAACAGTCCAGAAGGACATTCTGCCACATCTGCGCTGATAACAGCTCCTTTATATGGTCCGCATATTGAATTATCTCTTGCCCAAAACGTTCCTCTGTTATATTCATATTGTCCACCCTTTTTTACTTCTCGCTTCGAAGTAATTTAATTCTACATCCGAAGTATTTTATTGTCAAGTACTTTAATTCGGTATATGAAGAATATTTTATTACCTGGCTAATTATTTTCAATGGCAGTTATCAAGTATTTTTTATTGTTATTCTTCATTTTCTAATAATTCCATTAAAATATGCCTTAAATACTTCTCTACAATATTAATCCCGGAACACCGGTACAGCATCCTGGATCCGACGACGTCTTCTATTTCGTTAAAAACCAATTCCCCCTGGTTACCGATGATAAAATCAATTCCGACTAGCCCAAATTCAAATTGGTTTATGATAATCCTGACAATCTCCCTCTCCTGCTCCGAGAGCTCGTATAGCTGGGCTTCCCCTCCCAGGGAGAAATTCGACTTAAAGCCTTCCTTTGCCGTCCTTAACACTGCCGCTACAATTTCTCTTCCTATTACATAGACCCTCAGATCCTGGTTCTTGTCCCCAGTCAGGGGCTGGACCACAACATCCGTGCACTCCAGGCCGCTCATAACCTTACTTATATTTTTAAAGCTGTTAAAATTCACGATATCGTCCTCTGATTCAGAATGCGGCTCATCAAAAACCACATCCTCAGGCTCCACCAAAAATACCTGCTGTCCGCCATGGCCTCCCACGGATTTAATCACCGTCGGCGCCTCAACCTGCGACAGCACCTCCTTTACCTGGGAATTCCGGTAAAAGCTTGAATCCACCATGGTGATACCTGTTTTCGCCAGGTACTGGTAGGTTCTTGCCTTATCGTTGCATATCTCGGAAATAAAGGAATTATTATATACCTTAATTCCCATCAGCTCAAACTGTCTGCTGAGCAGGGGATAAGTAGCCCGGTTTATGACAAAGTCAGGATACTCCGCCTCTTCCTTTTGGTATCTGATAAACCACCGGTTGTTCCTGACCCCAAATTCCAGCTCTTCCACAAGTATCAGCTTTACTTCCACCCCCAGCCTGATGCCTTCCTCGATATAGAAGCTAATGTACTTTTTGTTATAAATAGCCGCTTCCCGAAAGTATACCATCCATGCAAGCATAAAAACGCCTCCCCCTGAATTTATGTTAATACATTAACGTTTACTTATGGTATATATAATATATGAAATTATGGCATCCGCCGCATTAACCCCGGTACAGTCAAAAATATTTTTAAAATGGGCATTCGAATTGACCTCGCAAACGATGGGCTCTTCCTTCTCACCGAATAACATGTCCACACCGGCAAAATCCAGACCGATGACCTGACAGCACCGAAGAGCCAGCTCACATTGCTCCGGCGTCGGCTCATACCTCTTCATCCTCCCGCCGTTCGTCACATTTGCACGGAAATCCCCATTTTCCGAATACCGGTACATACTGGCAATGACACGGTCACCGACGACCTGTAAACGGATGTCCCTTCCTTCACTGCTTCGGATAAACTCTTGGAAAATCAGCGGCCTTGTCCCACACTGCTGAACCCGCAAAAGCAAATCCTCATAATCAGTTACCAGGTATACCTGCTGGCCAAAGGATCCGAAGCTTTCCTTGACCACCATTGGAAAGCCCAGGCTTCCCGCTATTTCCATTAAAAATGCGTAGTTCGTGTAGCCGATATTGTCAAAGGTCATAGGGGCGATCCTTGTTCTTGGCATCGGTATCCCTGCATTCATCAAGGTCAAATGTGTCAGCGCCTTATCATCGCAGATCCCAATTGCTTTTGAAGAGTTAAACACCGGATAGCCTAATTGCTCCAAATAATAGGCCAGCTTTACGTCCTTATCCAGGAACAGAATAAAATCTGCCCCGATATCCTTCCTGCCTATGGGAATATCAATCAAAAGCTCCGCATTTGTCCTAATCTGCAGGCTTACGCCCTGCTTCTTAGCTGCCGTAACCAGCCATTCGTGGATCTCATTAAACTTATTCAAACGTAAAAACTCATTAACAACCAGTATTCCCTTCATGCCACCCATCCTATTAAGCCAATTGTATCAAAATACGCTGCCTATAGCATCAAACTAAATCACCTATCTCATCAAGCTATGCTATCCATCCCGATCAATATTCTTCAAGATACTGTTCAAATTGTTCCAAGGACATAAGAACCTTTCTTGGCTTGGTTCCTTCCTCCGGCCCTACTACCCCTGCCTCTGCCAGCTGGTCCATGATCCTGGCCGCACGGTTAAAGCCGATTTTATAGACCCTTTGCAGCATGCCGATGGAGGCCTTGTCCTTATCGATGATAAACTTACCTGCTTCCGTGAAATATTCATCCCGGTCGTCGCCACCGCCTTGCAGGGCACCTTCCCCGGCCTTTGCATTATTGATTTTCTCATGGATATCATCACTGTAGCTTGCCTGCGTATTGTTCTGCTTTAAAAAGTCGACTACTGCCGCCACTTCCTTATCACTGACGAAGGCTCCCTGAATACGGACCGGCTTAGGATAACCGGCAGGGAAGAACAGCATATCCCCCTTGCCCAACAGCTTCTCAGCGCCTGAACCATCCAGGATGGTACGGGAATCAATCTGGGAAGAAACGGCAAAGGCGATTCTTGATGGGATATTTGCCTTAATCAAGCCGGTAATTACGTTAACAGAAGGCCTTTGGGTAGCGATCACCAGATGGATGCCTGCAGCCCTGGCCAGCTGGGCCAGACGGCAGATCGCATCCTCGACCTCACCAGGAGCCACCATCATAAGGTCAGCCAGCTCGTCTATGATTATGACAATCTGCGGAAGCTTCTGGACGCTTTCATCCTGCAGGTGCTCTACCTTAGCCACCTTATCGTTATAGCTTTTTAAATCCTTCGCCCCTACATCCGCGAACTTTTTATACCGTTCCGTCATCTCAACCACTGCCCAATTAAGTGCGGCGGAAGCCTTTTTCGGATCTGTCACGACAGGAATTAAAAGGTGGGGGATTCCATTGTATACATTCAGCTCCACTACCTTCGGATCCACCATGATCATGCGGACATCGGAGGGCTTTGATCTATATAAAATACTCATGATTAAGGTATTGATACATACGGATTTACCTGAACCGGTTGCGCCTGCAATGAGCATATGGGGCATTTTAGCGATATCCGTTACAACGGTCTGTCCGCCAATGTCCTTACCCACGGCAAAGGCAATGTTTGACTTGCTGTCCGTAAATTCCCTGCTCTCAATTAAATCACGGAAGGATACCGTGGTATTTTCTTTGTTCGGCACTTCGATGCCGACGGCTGCCTTTCCCGGAATCGGAGCCTCGATACGGATTTCTGAGGCCGCCAGGTTCAGCTTGATATCGTCGGCAAGGCTTGTGATCCTGCTGACCTTCACTCCCTGCTCCGGCTGGAGCTCATACCTCGTAACTGCCGGTCCCACACTTGCATTTGTAACCGTCACATGCACACCGAAGCTGTCCAAGGTGGTCTGCAGCTTCATTGCCGTATCCTTTAAATCCTTCTCCGTCATTCCGCCCTTGCCGCTCTTATTCTTAGGGGCGCTCAGCAGCCTCGGTGACGGAAAGATATATTCCTTTTGCTGTGTCTCCTGTGAAATCTCAAGCTTTTCTACATCCGTAGATCCATTCTCCCTATCATGCGGTTTTCTTTCTACTTGCGTAGTTTCCGTTTCCGAAGACCCATCCATCTGGGGCGACTGCGGCATTTCCGGTATAGCTTCAGATACCATCTCCCGCATCGCTTCCTGTTCCAGCTCCGGTACATCCTCGTTTTGCACTGAATGTCCGAATTTATTGCGGAGTTCTTCTTCGTATGTAGTTACAGCCTCCTGCTTTTCAAATGCAGGTTCTTTTTCTTCCTCAAACAAATGATGGAAATCCAGCACCGGGAGCGCCTCTTCTTCCATACTCCTCGGTTTTTTTATTTTTCTTCCCCTTGGATTCGTATCCTCTTCCTGTTCAGCGAAAGCCCCTTTGGGGTTCTTTAGGGACTGCTGCGCTTTTGCGGCAGCCTGGGTGTCCTGGACCGACTTATCCAGTAGGAAGGTCTTCGGAGGCCTGCGTCCGGTATCACTTAAGCCACCTTCCGCTTCCAGCTGCTCCCTTCTCAGCCTCTGGTACTCCATCCTTTCATTCAAGGATGCCTTACTCTTTTTCGCAATATAGGATAGGATTGCCTTTCCTGATATGACGACAACCGAGATAACCATGATTGCAATTAATATAATATAGGTTGCTATCTCCTCGAATAATTTACAGAAGATGAGCACCAAAATCCCACCAAATATCCCGCCGCCATTCCGATGCTCACTGGCCCTCAAATAATAATCGAAAAATTTCCTCTCCCCATCATATGGGTTGGTCAGTAATTCAATAAATGCGGCAAGTGCAAGAAAAAATACCACTGCACTTATAATTTTGGTCAATGCCCTGCGGTTTCCCAGGTTTGACAGATAAAAAGCCGTCAGAAAAAAAAGAATAAAGGGCAAGATGTAAGTCTCCAGTCCGATCATTCCAAAGAAAAAGCTGCTGATATATTTTCCGACTATCCCGGATAAATCTAAATTACTTAAAAACAACAGGATCGAGATCACCAGCGCTATGATAAGAATAATCTCATCCTGTAAGGCTCCATTTTCCCTCACCCTCGCCTGTGCTTGCCTGCTATTTCGTTTCTTCCGTGTATTTGAATTTTTTTTCCTAGTTTGTTTGGAAGCCATTTGTTACACTTTCCTCCCTAATGCGCCTTAAGGCGGATTTTCTCTTTTACCTGAATGACAGATGAACCAGCAAACTATTCCATCTGTCATCCTTATGTCCATGCCTCCCATATAACACAAAGTGCCATAAAATAATGGCATGGACCTGATTACTGCATTACTAATTCCTCAGCCTTTATATTATTTTATAATAAAACCCAGCCAATTGCAATTGCTCCTACTGCAAAGCAGTAATAAGCAAAATATTTAAACCTCCTGCCGCGTATGATAACCAGCATGGTTTTAATCGCAAAAAATCCTACCGCTGCTGCTACCACAGTTCCCACCAGATAATTCATAAGCTGGTTCTGTGTTACCATATCCATGGAGAAATCCTTTACCTCCAGTACAACTGCCCCTAAAATAGCCGGAACCGACATAATAAAGGAGTATTTCACCGCAAAGCTCCTGTCAAAGCCCAGCAGTAAGGATGCGCTAATCGTACACCCTGACCTTGATAAGCCCGGTAAAATTGCCAGCCCCTGGGCTACGCCTATGATCCCGGCATCCGCGTAGTCCGCATCTGCCTCAGTCTTTTTTCCCGCTTTTGCCCGGTCGGCTATAACCAGCGATATCCCCGTCAGGATCAGGCAGATACCTGTGATTAAGACATTGTTGCTGATTCCTTCAATCAGGTTCTTGAATATAACGCCCATAAGCCCTGTCGGAACCGTGGATATCAGCACCAGTATTACAAACCGGCGGTATGGGGTTGAAATCACCTGCTTATAGCTGCTCCTATGCGCACCTGGGTGCTTTATAAAACGTCCCACATTGACTAAAACGTCGCCAATAATCTTGAAGCCCTCACAAATCAGCTCCAGAATATCCTTCCAAAATGCGATGCAGACTGCCACAAGCGTCCCAAAATGCAGCATCACATTGAATAGCAAGCCCGTATCCGCATTCATATGTAAAATATTGCTCATTAATGCCAAATGTCCGTCACTGCTGATTGGCAAAAATTCCGCTATCCCTTGTACAATGCCCATAATAATTGCATTTAATAAGTCCATCCCGTTCCACGCCTTTCCGTGTTTGATATTTGCTCCAAGCCTTGAACAGACCTCTTATTGAGTGCTCCCGAAACATCAGCCAAAAAGTTACATACAAGGGAGTTTCCGGGAGTGCTCTTATTATGTAATTTGGAATAACCTCTTCCTTCGTGCCCTGCAGCCAGCTGCGGGTTAGGTTAATGCCTGTTACCAGAACATTCCTAAAACTCATTATACCTTTATTAAAAATGATATGCAAGTCAAACTTCGCCCGCCAAATCGATGCATTTCTACCTAATACAGCGGTCCATAAATAACCCGTAGAAATATAACCGGTTATTTGTGGACCGCTGTACCAGATCCACAAAAGGAAAGCCCGTCCATACTGTTTAGACGGGCCTAACTATTCATTGTCATTTATTCATATTCCTCATCCGCACTCCCTACTTATATCCGCCCTGTTCCTTATAGCTCTTTCCAGGTGCATAGTCGGTGTTCAGGTAGTCCTTCATATCCGTAGAATTGATCCGCTCAACAACAAAGCCTTCTCCTTCACGGCGTGTTATTATCCTGCCATTTGGCAATATTACCTCCCGATACTCCGGGCCGTTCTGCTCCCCTGAATTAGTAACCCCATAGCTTACACTCTTCCCGGCCTCCTTCCGGGCCGGACGGAAGGTACTTGGGTCTGCATAGATCCGTTCTAACGGTCTGACTGTATATAGCATGGCAGTATCACTCTCCTTTTTTTTCATCAATCATTTCATTGATTTTCCGCAGCGCTTCCTTGATACCACCCACTTCATTTATAATACCCTTTTGAACTGTTTCCGAGCCTACAAGGATGGATCCGACGTCCTTTGCCAGCTGGCTTGTATCCAGCATCAGATTCTTGAAGCTGCTATAATCTATACTGGAATGGGAGACGACAAAATTAATAATCCGATCCTGGATTTTTTCAAAATACTCAAAGGTCTGTGTCACCCCGATTACGGTACCGTTCATGCGTACCGGATGGATGATCATCGTCGCTGTCGGGACGATATAGCTGTAATTAGCAGAAACCGCCAAGGGGACGCCAATCGAATGGGAGCCTCCAAGAACCAGGGTTACGGTGGGCTTACTGAGGGAGGCTATCATTTCAGCTATGGCCAGCCCGGCTTCCACATCTCCCCCGACAGTATTAATTAAGATTAACAGCCCGTCAATCTCACTGCTGTCTTCAATTGCAGCCAGCTGGGGCAATACATGTTCATACTTTGTTGTTTTATTATGCTGTGGGAGGCATTCATGGCCTTCGATCTCACCGATGATTGATAATAAATGTATTTTATGCTCCCTGTTTCCGTTTTCCAGGACAGTCTGACCATATTCGCTAATTTTTTGATCCTTTAGGTCTTCATTTTCTTTAATTACTTTTTCTTTTTCCTGCTGTTCCTGGGAACTTTCTTCTGGGGGATTTGTTCCCTGGGATCTTGTTTCCTGCTCACTTCCATTGTTATCCTTCTTTTTCCGGCTGTCCTGAGGATTATCCTGATAGAGCTTATTCTGTTCTTCATTTTCCATTGATATATCTTTTTGCATTTAGCGCCCCTCATTTCTAGTTTAATGATTTCTAAATAAACCATTTCATCTTTAATTTAAGCATTTCTATGAAGCTCAACCATATCGTGTTAAAAAGAGGGACTACTAAAGTAGTTCCCTCTTTTTATTATTTGATCAAGTTATTTATTTTATTCTACTAATAGGATTATTTTATCGGTACTCCTTAAAGAGATATTAATTTACAAGGATTTTGTAGCATTACTATTAGTATTATCATTTTGATTGAGTATCATTCCAATAAGCTTGAATATTCTTCCTTTTAATTTCTATTATAAAGTTTCTTTTTATCCATAGGAAATACTCAAGTTCCTTTAATATCTGAAACAAAGTCGCCCGGTATTCAAAGTCTTCCCTCGTTTGGGGTAACTCTTCCCTTCGAAAATGCTCCTTCAATTTTTCTAACTC
>JARKQP010000115.1 GCA_029974875.1 Mobilitalea sp. | reverse complement strand
AAAAAGACAGTCAAGGAGTGTGGAAAGCTGACTGAAATACTGCTGATCACCGGCAATGAGAAGAAGATCAAAGGTGAGCTGCAACCCACACCGAAGCAGGAAATCGAGTTTATCTGCAGCGGGGGAGAAGACCATTATAAGACGGCCTTTTCCGTCTTCGGCTTCCGGTATGCACTGCTGGAATCAGAGGTTGAAGTGGAAGCATCGGCCTTTCAGGCCATCGCAGTTTACTCCGATATGGAACGGACCGGCAGCTTTGAGTGCTCGAATCAAGGAGTAAACCAGCTCTTTGAAAATACGCTGTGGAGTATGAAGGGCAATTTCCTTGACCTGCCAACAGATTGCCCGACCAGGGAGCGCCTGGGGTGGACCGGTGATGCGCAAGTTTTTTTCAATACGGCAGCGTATCTGATGGATGTATCCGCCTTTTTCCGCAAATGGCTCTACGACGTGAAGGATTCCCAATTCAAAAATGGAAAGTCCAGTGCTGTAATACCATATGCAGGAGCCAGCATGCTATATGATAATACGGGCGGCTCTGTTGGCTGGGGGGATGCTGTAGTGCTTATCCCTTACCGCTTCTGGAAATGCTATGGGGATAGGAGCATCCTAACGGAGTTTTATGGGGTCATGCGTAAATATGCAATGTATATGATCGGAAACACGGGGCATAAGGATAAGAAAATGCAAAAGTCCAATCCCTACAGTAAATATGTTTATGAAAAGGGCATGCACCTGGGTGAATGGCTGGAGCCGGAGGAGTTCAGGGATATAAAGATCGGGATGTCAGTCCTGCATACGGAAACCTGTACTGCCTTTTTACATTATACAATGGCCTGTATGGCAGAAATAGCCGGAGAATTAGGGAAAGAGGATGATGAAAAGCTATTCCGTAAGTATGGCGAAGGAGCCAAGCAGGCATATGATTTCCTGTTCCTGCAAAACGGAACAGTTGATACGGACCGTCAGTCAAAGCTGGTGCGCCCCTTAGCATTCGGCCTTGCGGCCGGTGAAAAGAAGAAAAATCTGGAGGAACGCCTTGTGAAAGCCGTGGAAAACCGTGGGTTTAGGATAGGAACAGGCTTCTTATCCACACCCTTTGTGCTGCCGGTATTGACACAGGCCGGACGGGCAGACGTTGCATATCAGATGCTGGAAAATGAACAGGCGCCAAGCTGGCTGGCAGAGGTCAAAGCTGGTGCAACGACCATATGGGAGGACTGGGAAGGCAAGGCCAGCCAAAACCACTATTCTCCGGGAGCTGTGTGTGAATGGTTGTTCCATACGGTTGGAGGAATCCGCATAACAGGAGAGAATTGCTTTGAAATCAGGCCAATACCAGGTGGAAGCCTAAGCTATGCCCAGGTGGAATATAAGAGCATCTATGGCAAGGTAGTATCAAAATGGGCTATCGCTGGGGATACTACGGGCTTTAGCTTTGAAATACCATCAAATACGAGGGCTTGTATCGGATTGCCGGATGGTACCTTACATCAGGTTAACAGCGGGAAATATGAGTTTAGGATATAGAATAAATAAAGGCTTTATCTATTGGTTTTAAAGTATGGTTTTTATAGTAAATGACCCTGAATTTGACTGATCACATAGGGACTTCAGATGCACTTATTTTATAGAGGGTTGCTGAATGGAGGATGATATGCATCAGGATGTTATAATTAAATTATGTAAAATGATATCGGGCAGCTATGACCTTGCTACGGCCTATTATGATACGGAGGGAAAGCTCATCCTGTGTTCCCATGACCTGGAGGAGGAATATTTGGAACGTCTGTTAAATTCAGAAAAGCATATAATCCATCAATGCCTGAGTTCTAATAATTCCCATGTGAGTATTAATGAAATGGCTATGGCATTCTTAGGAATTCCGTTGATGGATCAGGGGAACATCATGGGAAGTATCATTATTGGACCCTTTTACTGTTACAGACTGTCGGAAAAGCTGCTGTT
>JARKQP010000817.1 GCA_029974875.1 Mobilitalea sp. | reverse complement strand
AGTACAGATGAGGAAAGCCTGCCGCTAACCGTTCATTGCCATGAATACATTCCCACTGGGTATCGCGTAACGGTTTTTTTGCCGTAAAGCTATCTCCGCAGCTGGTGCTGTCAAAATAATGGAATTCATGTGCGCCGATCCTTTCGCCCTCACCCGCCAGCATCTGATCGGTATTGGATATCAAGGTGATATATCCAAAGCGGTTCAGCCTGTCAGTTTTATACACTTCTCCGGCAATTACTCCAACCATTGGGTAGCGCTTTTTCTCCATATCCTCCATGGCTTCATGCAGGTACATAAAGCCTCCGCATTCCGCGATACAGGGCAAGCCCTCTAATAGCTTCTCTTTGATGGAGCGGATCATGCTTTTGTTGCCGCTCAGCTTTTCAGCAGCTAATTCCGGATATCCGCCGCCAAGGAGCAAGCCGTGGATTCCGGCAGGCAGCTCCTTATCATGAAGCGGTGAAAATTCAACAAGGGATGCCCCCATATCCTTTAGAAGCTCCATGTTATCCTGATAATAAAAGCAAAAAGCCTCATCCTTTGCCACTGCAATAACCGGATTTCCTTCTATCGTGGGTATCCCAGGCTTTTGATAGCTCAGTTCCTCTGCTCCTGCCGCTATGTTCCAGATCTCATCCAGCTCAAGGGTTTCTTCAAAGACCTTTGCCAGCTCATCCAGCTTTCCCTGAAGATTATCCACCTTCTCCGGGGTAACCAGCCCCAAGTGCCTGCTTTCAATCACCATATCCCGGATAAAGGGCACATACCCCAGTACCTTCACAGGTAGCTCTTCCTCTATCACTTCCTTGATTTCGGCATAAAGCTTTTGTGGCAGCTGGTTCAAGATCACTCCTACAATCCGGCTATCCTTTCTATATTCCAGAAATCCCTTGATGACCGGTACTACTGAGAGGCTCATACCCTTGCAGTTAACGACCAGGATCACAGGTGTACCGGTGATTTTTGCAAGCTCATAGCTGGAGGCATGGGTGGAGGTTCCCTTTAGT
>JARKQP010000095.1 GCA_029974875.1 Mobilitalea sp. | reverse complement strand
TATGTCCACTCCTGGCGGCAGCGATTGCTGCCAGCATCCCGGCTGCACCGCCTCCGATTACATATACCTTACTCATAGCTTCCTCCGCATCTATCTTCTGCATCTATCTGTCAGCTGTCTTATTATCGTGTTATCGGACCTATTGATTGCCTTACCTATCACATATTATAATAGAAGCAATACAATAGCATGTAAAGGACATATGCTATCCGAAAACATCAAAGCCTCCCAAATAGTATATCAAATCCTATTATATTTATCATGAAGCACTGGATCATGTTGCATTTTCATGACTGATTTTTCATTTGTATAAAGATACATAGAAAAAGATACCATAAAATTTCTTAATTGTCGAACATAACTTTCATATAATCTTAAATAATTTTAAATAATGACCGGGAATATCCGGTTCTAGCTGCTGCCTGCTGTCAACCACCCCTTTTCTATATAAGAAAAGGCTGTGCCATAGAGAAATGGCGCAGCCTTGATTGCATTATCCATGACAAGTGAAACAGCATGCCGTTTCAGCTTGTTGCGGCTATTTTCCAAAATACGGATTATTATTCCTCCAAATACACCTCATCAATGCCAAATTCATAAGCACCACCTTCATATGCCTTATCATCTATCCGGAAAATTATTTTACGGTAGTCATTTAAATTATCCAGGAGGCTTTGTGCAAAGGCATTCAGGACAGCTCCTTCATAGCCGGAGCCCAGGCTTTTGTGGGGTGGGTTGTTCTTATCGAAGTTTACTATGATAATATCATCCTTGGTGGTAACATCCTTAATTCCTATGGTAATGGACTGGTCTGCCATGGATTCCACCACCGTATCTACGACTAACTCCGGTGTCAGCTCACTGCTCTTTGGAATCGCTGCTGTTACTGTCTCAATATTACCTGTGGTTACATTTATTGTGTATATCTGTAGGTCAATACTCTCCGTCGGCTGGATCAGGGACGGTGTGGGCGTTGACCCATCGGTCTTACCTATATCATTAGAAGAAGGATTTACTGTTTCTTCATTTTTTGTTCCAGAACTGCCCGTACTGTCTTTATCACCTGAACCGTCAGGGTCATCATCCGCTGCTGCTGTAATCTTTGCATCCGGTTCTTCTTTTGATGCATCAAAGGTTGAGAAGTTGAATTTATCGCATCCGGTAAGAAGTAACACTCCGACCAGCATAATTATCATGATAAATAATTTGCTAAACTGTTTCATAATAACACCTCCCAATTCTCTTCTATCAAGAGAATTTTTTCTCTGTAAGGAGAATTTTTCTCTATCAAGAGAAGCCTTCCCCATGAGGAAAATTTTTCCTTGTTAAGAGAACTTTCTCCGTTAGGAGAACTTTTTACCGCCTTGTGCTACAAATGACAGGAAGAAAGTGCCCTTCCTTTTGCCTTATCTCCTGTCATTTTTTACAATAGGCTATAACTGTGTCAATATTATGTTATTATGAGTACAATTTTTTGTTATTTTGCCATGAAGAAGCTTATCGGTTTTTCCCGCTGTCCTGTAGCTTTAGCAGTCCCCTCCTCAAAAGATCCAGCCCATAGATAACGCTCAGCTCCCTTATCTTCTGGCGGTTCCCTTTTAAGCGGAATTCTTTGACGGTGACCTCACTACCTATCAGGCAGGCGATGTACACAAGCCCCACCGGCTTTTCCTGGGTTCCGCCTTCAGGGCCGGCGATGCCTGTAACTGCAATCGCTGCAGCTGACCCGGAAGCAGCCGCTGCACCAACCGCCATTTCCCTGGCGGTTTGCTCACTTACTGCCCCGTACTCCCTTAGGGTTTCCTCTTTTACATCCAGGTACTTCCTCTTTGCTTCATTGGAATAGGTAATAAAGCCTTCATTAAACAGACCCGATACGCCGGGGACATTCACCAGCCTGCCACTCAGCAGTCCTCCTGTGCAGGATTCGGCAGTTGCCACCGTCAGGTTCTTTTGCTTAAGGAGCTTTACTACTACGGCTTCCAGTGTTTCAGCTTCCTCCGTAGAGTAGATATTATCTCCGAAGCGCTGGTACAGCTCCGATACCACCGGTGCAATCAGCCTCCTGCCCTCTTCTTCGTTGTCCGCAGCCGCCGTTACACGGAAATGTACCTCCCCGCTCTTTGCATAGGGCGCAATGGTAGGGTTCGTCTGCTTCTCTATCAGGTCAATGATATCAGTTTCTGCCTGGCTTTCACCGATCCCGCATATTTTTACCATGGAAGAGACGAAAACCTTATTCTGCCTCTGCTGCAGATAAGGGACTACATGGGCTTCAAACATGGGTATCATCTCAGAAGGAGGTCCCGGCAGCAGGATGGCTGCTTTCCCATTTTCCTCAACGATATAGCCGGGAGCCGTTCCATTATCATTGTCAAGCACGCTGCAGCCGTCAATTTTTAATGCCTGCTTCCAGTTATTCTTGGTTACCAAGTTATCCAAAGGATTTCCCTTGAAACGGAACTTGAAATAGGCTTCTATCCTTTCCCTTGACACTTCATCCATCACAAGCTCTTTTCCAAATACCTTAGCCACGGTCTCCTTTGTCATGTCGTCCTGGGTCGGCCCAAGTCCCCCGGTCAGGATTACAATGTCAGAACGCTCCAGGGAGGACTTTAACACCTCGCGCAGCCTGCCGTCATTATCCCCAACTGTTATCTGATAATATAGGGAATAGCCTAATTCCGCACATTTTTGCGAAAGAAAATTGGCATTTGTATTCACTATGTTTCCTAGCAAAAGCTCTGTTCCTACACTGATTAACTCTACGACCATATATCCTCCCACTGCAAAGATTATTGTTTTAATGTTTCTCTTTTAAAATAGTTTTATTCTTAACCATATAATCAATCAAGGAGACCACCGTTAGTATCAGGGAAAGGTAAATAAATATCTGCTCCAGCACGTTGATGGCATAAAAATCCAGGTTGAAAATCAAAAGCACGCTCATAATCATCTGGACATTGGTTTTTATCTTCCCCCACCAGCTGGCTGCAATTACCACCCCGTTATCGGAGGCAATCAAACGGAAGCCGCTGATAATAAATTCCCTTGCTATGATGACAACGACAATCCAGGCCGGCACCAATCCCAGCTGCACAAAACAAATCAGCGCACTGGAGACCAGAAGCTTATCCGCAAGGGGATCCATAAATTTTCCAAAGTTCGTGATCAGATGGTACTTGCGGGCAAGATAACCATCCAATAAATCTGACAGTGCGGCAATAATAAAAACAGCTGCCGCAATATACTTTCCGCCAGGAATATCAGGAACTAACATAAACACAACAAAAACCGGGATCATAATCACTCTAAAAATCGTAATTTTATTCGGTAAATTCATAATTTTCTCCATTCT
>JARKQP010000093.1 GCA_029974875.1 Mobilitalea sp. | reverse complement strand
CGCCTTCAATGCTGCAAAAAACAAGGAATTGGCCAGGGAGTTTGGACCATAGAAGTCTATATCATAGGTATTATGCTGCTGGCTGTCCAGCACGCAGTCACCATCGCTGTCCCAGTAGCTGAAGGCAAAATCCAGCGCTCTCTTTGCCCCCTCCCACACACTGCTTAAAAATTCATTATCGCCGCTTAACTTCCATTCCCTGTACAACCGGACGATGGTTCCTAATTGCCCGTCGGCTGCAGGGTGAAAATCAAACCTGGGCAGGCCCAGCACCGTATTGGTTCTGAAGGCCATATTCCCCTGTTCATCGGTTTCTTTGTTAAACTCTATAATTCTCATGCTGCGTTCCAACGAAGGAAACAGGTATGCCCCCGCCTGGGCATAATTCCATACATGAGTGCAGGTCCCAAAGCAGGAGCCTACTTTGTCATGACAACCTTCCCAGGCTATCATGGTCCCATCCTCAAGCCATATACATGTCGGGCTTCTAAGCACTGTTATGTTGCTTGCAACGGCATCTATCACATAATCCGGCAGCGTGCTGCCGAATAAAGCCTTATGAAACTTACGAGTTTCCCCTTCCAGCCTTGAGTAATTATCCAGAACATACTTGCCCACATTCCATGCATCATCAAATAACCTGCTGTAATGATTTCTCACCAGGGAAGTTTCATGATTATACTTGCTATCGTTTCCAAACCAGCTTTTAATCCTGTTTGGAAAATACCAGCTCACTACAAAAACAAATTCTTTCTCTTCTCCGGGCTTCAAACTGACAGGTACGCCCAGGGAACAATACTTTTGCTTGCCTCTGAGGTTTACAATTTTGCCGCCTATCGCTTCACTCTGCGATAAAGGCCGGAGCAAGCCGTCCTCACAGAAATCATCCCAGAAATCATGTATTCCATCCCAATTATTATGCTCAGGAAGCCAATACTGCTTATATGTCACATGATGTTCAGGAGTCATTATGCTCATGCTCCCATAACGTATATAGTCTTCTCTATAATCTTTAGAATACATATACATTCCTGAGATGCCGTCAGTCCTCCTGAATTCATTTATATTTCCATCAAAGTTGTGTCCTTCCACCCATTCAAATGTGCTTGCACCACAAATACCAACTGCATTGTGAATAGTCCCTGCTATAGTCACATCAACAGGTCCCTCTGCCATATTCTTCGCCTTATACTTCAGTATGGCGCATGGCAATCCCGAATCTTCAGGATTTAATGGTATGAATGGTGTAAATGCCTCTAAGGAAACTTTTAAGGGAAGCTCATCATCCTCAAAATCAATCTCTACAAAAGGGTATTCCCCTTTCATCTTTGAATCCCTAAGTCTGGGCAAGCCTGCTGCTTCCTCCGAAGAAAAGCCTTGATCCTTTGAAAAAGGCGGATGCAACCGGGATTCGAGAACCTTTACCACCGGATTTTTATCTTTTTCTTTTGCGTATATGGCAAAAAAGGTATAATTTAGTCTGTCGCCCTTACCAGGCTTATTAAATATTTCCCAGTCCCTGAACTCTCCACGGGCGCCGATGGAAACATTACCTGTACCAATGCCTCCAAGCAGAAAAGCAGCCTCCTTTGCATCCCCCTTGAAAGTCCGTTGAGCCCCCATAGAATACAGTTCCCTGCTCGAATATATATTTCCGTCCATATTATCCCTCCTGTTTGGTGTTATAGATAGCACACTGTAAAACTTCATCCTTTGACCGCTCCCATAGTAATGCCTTTCGTAAAGTATTTCTGAAAGCTAAGGAATACTATGAGGACAGGAATAGTAGCAAGGGTAGCTCCCGCCATCGCAATACCGTAATCTATCTCAATTTCCTGTTTTCTTTGCGCAATCTGCACACCTAGAGGCAGAGTAAACATGCTTTCCTTTCTCAGCATTACAAGCTGCCACACATAATCATTCCATGAATTTACAAATGTAAAGATGGCCAGAGCACCCAAGCCAGGCTTCGC
>JARKQP010000092.1 GCA_029974875.1 Mobilitalea sp. | reverse complement strand
TTATAAGAAAAAGGAATATAAGACAAATCAACATGTTTTTATTGAAATAAAATGATTCGGGCATCAAACGGACGGATTTAGGCTGTGAGGAGGTATGAATGAAGGTCGGTATTTATCCCGGCAGTTTTGACCCAATTACATTAGGACATTTGGACATTATCGTTCGTGCTTCTAAATTAGTGGATCAGCTGATTATCGGTGTTTTACAGAATAAAGCGAAAAAACCTTTGTTTTCCGCGGAAGAACGGGTTATGATGATAGAGAAAGTGATTCAGGAATATACGGATATTAAGACGACGCAGGTGGTAGCCTTTGACGGACTTTTGATTGATTTTGCCAAGCAGCAGAAGGCATCAATCATTGTAAGGGGTCTTCGGGCTATTACTGATTTTGAATATGAACTGCAGATCGCACAGACAAACCACAAGCTGGACGAAAAGGTGGACACTGTATTTTTTACTACAAGTGTGGAATATTCCTATTTAAGTTCCAGTGCAGTTAAGGAGATAGCAGCTTTTGGCGGAGACATCAGGCAATTTGTGCCGGCAAATATCGTTCAGTCTATCTACGATAAATATAAAATATAAGGAGTGTTTGGGAATGGGAGCAAGCAGAATAGAGCAGTTAATCGAGGATATTTATGAATTTGTTGAAAGTTGCAGAATGCAGCCCTTATCCAGCACAAAGGTAATTGTACCGAAGGATGAGCTGTATGATTTGTTGGACGAGCTCCGGCTTCGGACACCGGATGAAATTAAGCGTTACCAGAAAATTATTGCAAACCGGGATGCCATCATTGCAGATGCAGAAGAAAAATCGGAAAATATTCTTCGCCAGACAAGGGAAAAAGCGAAGGATTTATTAAATGAACATGAAATTATGCAGCAGGCCTATTACCAGGCAAATGAAATGATCATGCAGGCCTCGGAGGAAGCGGACAGGCTCCGCAGGGAGGCGGCAGAGGAAGCACAGCAGATCAGGACCGGTACACTGGCATATTCCAATGATGTGCTGACAGAGGTAGAGCGTGTGCTTTCCAATGCTTATGATTCCGCAGTTTCAAAGTATGACGGTTTCATTGGTACCTTAAAGAACAGCCTGGAGATTGTAGGCAGTAACAAAAGGGAATTAAGTGAACAGCTCTATCCCCAGGATAACAGCCAAAGCGGCACTGCGGCGGCACCGGAGGCTTATTCTGAGGAGGATTTTGATTTTGATGAGGATACCTTTATCAATGATATCCAGTAAAAAGGGTATTTACATAAATTAGAGCTAATACAAAAGCAACCATTGCCACTATAACCCTGGCATATAGATAAGAACGGATGGATAGTCTTGATCCCTGCAAAACACTTTTGGTCTGGGCAATACCGGATAAGCCGCCAAAGGAGGTGAGAGCAGCGATCAGGACTATTTTTGTCTTGATCCCGGCAGCAGTACCGCAGATCTGGCTGATACCGGTAGTGATTTCAAGGATACCCATGGCAAAAGCTTTCGTAATGCCGGAAGAGGGCAGGTTTTCTTTCATAATTTGGGCTAGAATAGAAAATAATATGATATAACCGCCAATTCTTGTGACGATCTCAAAACCATTCATGATGGCGCCATCAAGCATATCGAAGCGGAAGGAGCCGGGACGTAGGGGAGCTTCCCCCGAGCCTGGGATGGGAGCCATAGAGGCTTCCGGCCTGGCAAGTGAGGCTGCCCGCAGCTTTCCCTTGTCGGGTCTTCTTAGGAAAACGAGCAGACGGTAAATAAAGACACCGATAACTGCGGAGCCAAAAATGATGGCAAACAGGGCATATTTTATACCCGGAAGCTCCAGCTGGGTAAGGGATATGTAACCTATGATGAACATGGGGCTGGCGTTATTGCACATGGCCATCAAAAATTGCCCTTCCTCTGTGGAGATGCGGTGGTCCGCTTCCAGGTCTGCGGCGGCTTTGGCTCCCATGGGGATACCGGAGAGAAAGCCTATGACTACCGGATAACAGCCCTCCCTGCTGATTCCGAAGATTTTTCCAAAGACCGGGTAAAACACCCTGCTGATATGCCTGGTGATATTTAAACGGACGATGAGGTTTGATACAATGATGAAGGGCAGCAGGCTCGGCAATACATTGTTGAACCACAAAAGCAATCCGGAGCTGGCACCACGGAATACACAGGCCGGAAATAAGAGCATGGTTATCAAAAAAAGGAGAAGACCCAATTTAACCAGGGTACTTTTTCGTACTTTAAGAAATTTCATGGAAATACTCCTTGAAGACAAGTGACAGGTTTATTATAATCTATTGAAACGGATCATATTTTATTCAAGAATATAACGATAGGAGATGTATTTATGGCACAGAATAAAACCTTACTGAAAAGAAGTGAAGTTGAAGGGGAATATACATGGGCAATTGAGGATTTATATAGCTCTGACGGACAATGGCAGGTGGAATTTAATAGGATCAAGGAAATGCTTGGGGACATCCCAGGATACCAGGGCAGGCTGGGGGAATCGGGGGAGCTGTTACTCGGGTTTTTGCGGCTGTCAGATGAAATTGGCAAGCTGATGGAGCGGGTCTATGTCTATGCGGGTCAGAAGAGCCATGAGGACACTGCAAATCCAACCTATCAGGATCTGTCGGCAAAAGCAAATGCCCTATCGGTCCAGGTAAACAGCGCCCTGTCCTTTGCAACCCCTGAAATCCTGACCATACCGGAGGAAACCATTAACCGGTTTTATGGGGAAGCAGAGGGACTGACAGAATATGACTTTTACTTAAAGGACATTCTCCGCCTGAAACCCCATGTGCTGTCCGCTGAGATGGAGGTGCTGCTTGCGGATGCAGGGGAAGTAGCGGATGGTGCCAGCAATATTTTCTCCATGTTTAACAATGCGGATATTAAGTTTCCTGAAATTGAGGGTGAAGATGGGAAACGGATCCAAATCACCCATGGCCGTTACGGTCAGCTGTTGGAAAGTTCGGATCAAAGAGTAAGGAGGGAAGCATTCCAGGGAGTATATTCTACCTATAAAAGCTACCGGAATACCCTGGCGGCCTCCTTTAGTGCAAATGTAAAGCAGGAGGTATTCTTTGCAAAGGCAAGGAAATATAATTCTACCTTAGAAAGGGCATTGGATGGAGGGAATATTCCCACAGAGGTCTATACGAACCTGATAGAGGCAGTGCATGAAAACCTGCACCTGATGCACCGTTATGTGGCTCTGCGCAAAAAGCTGCTGGGACTTTCGGAGCTTCATATGTATGATTTATATGCTCCGCTGGTTGCAGATATGAAGATGGAGGTTCCCTTTGGGGAGGCAAAAGATATTGTTGCGAAAGGCCTGGAGCCCCTGGGTGAGGAATACCAGGGGATTTTACAGGAGGGCTTTAACAACCGTTGGATTGACATTTATGAGAATGAAAATAAACGGAGCGGAGCCTATTCCTGGGGAGCCTACGGAACCCATCCCTATGTCCTGTTAAATTATAACGGGACTTTGGATAATGTATATACCCTGGCTCATGAGATGGGGCATGCGATCCACAGCTATTATTCCGATAAAACCCAGCCATATGTCTATGCCGGGTATAAGATCTTTGTTGCGGAGGTTGCATCTACCTGCAATGAATCCCTGTTAATCGACCATATGCTGAAAAGCACCGGGGACAAGAAGCAGAAGGCGTATTTAATCAATCATTTCCTTGAGAAATTTAAAGGAACCCTGTTCCGTCAGACCATGTTCGCGGAATTTGAGATGATTACCCACAAGCTGGTGGAGGATGGGGAGAGTCTGACGGCGGATACCCTGTGTAGGATCTATCATGACCTGAATGTAAAATACTTTGGGGACGGCATTGTCATAGACCCGGAAATTGATATGGAATGGTCAAGGATACCGCATTTCTACAATGCATTTTATGTTTACCAGTACGCAACGGGCTATTCGGCAGCAATTGCCTTATCAAGGCGGATCTTGAAGGAAGGAGCCCCTGCAGTGGAGGACTATATCCGCTTCTTAAGCGGAGGAAGCTCCAATTATCCGATTGAGCTTCTTAAGGCAGCAGGTGTAGATATGGGCACGAAGGAGCCGGTCCACCAGGCATTGAAGCTGTTTGAGGAGCTGCTTGGGCAGATGGAAGAGCTGATGAAATAGGAGATAAAGTAACAGATAAAATAATAAATAAAACAATAAACAAAACAACGAATGATATTGGAATCCCAGGAATGCGTAAATTAAAATAGAGGGCATTTCTGGGATTTTTAATTATTTTTATTTTCTTTTATACAGCACCATCAAGAGCAGAATCCCGGCACCTGTGGCAGATGAAAGCAGAATCCAGACGTAGGGCAGGGAGAAGCCTGTCAGAATCAGGCTGCCCAGGATGGAGGTAAGGATCCCACCGCTTCTTAAGAACAGGGAGGATAAGGACATCATACTTGCCCGCTGGCTGTTATCGATGGAGGAATGGAATATGGTATCTTCAAATAGGTTCCCAGCTCCCAGAACAAAATAGGTCAGGATGAACAAGAAAATGAAGACAGGTACATTCCCGCATAACCCTAATAAAAGGATGGTGAATGGGAGCAGGAGCCGCAGAGGCCAGTAACACAGCATAGGACGTTTGGAATTTTCTGATAAATGCCAATGTCTCCATATCCGTTCAGCCCCTTTGTTGCCAAGGCTCATGCCCAGGTACCCGAGGCAATTAATGATGCCAAAGATCCAGCCCAAATGCTCCGGCAGAAAAAGCTTTAGCGTAGGCTGCCAATAGACCTCGATGGTGCTAAGTCCAACTCCCAGCATGACGGACATGGCAAGTATGGTTATGATAATTTTGGAGCGCCTTAGGGAAGAGAAAAGGTTATGTACCTGATTTTTTAGCTGGACCATAGGCGTTGCATCCGATGTCTTTTCCCAGCACTCCTTCACGAAAAGAAGTGTAAGGATTAAAAGGAATGCTTCCAGGAGAATACAGACAGCCAGAAGCAATGTATATGTAGGATCTAAATATCCAAAAAGACCTCCGCAAAGAGAGCCGGAGGCTAATCCTGCACTTGTGATGACAGCCAGGGTGCTGTTGATTTTGGAAAGTCCCTCTTCCCCCTTTTCCTTCATATAGGCTTCAATCTCTAAGGCTTCCAGGGAACCGGAGCTGAAAGCCCTGCCAACTCCCTGAATGGCACATGCAATGGCCAGCAGGAGGACATTGCGGCTAAAGAGGACCAATAGGAAATAGCACAGCATAAAGCCTTGGGAAATCAGGAAGGTCCGTTTCCGCCCGATAAGATCAGTGAGTATTCCGCTGGGAAGCTCCAGAAGCACCACTGTGACTGCGAAAATGCCGACACAGATGGATAATGATTCCAGAGTTGCGCCATGTGAGAGCAGAACCAGGGAAAGCACAGGCGCTGTGATTCCTATACAAAAGGGACTTATAAAAAAAATTAGTTTATGGCTTAGCTTCATATCAATCCTCCATGTTCTTTGAGAATAATACCATGCTTATATTCATTAGGAGTGGAAGTACCATACTTATCATAGACGGTCTGTATATACAAATGGGTTGCTAAAATATCTTCCTGCAGCATGCGTAACGCAAGAGGAGGGAGCTGTTGCTCCGCTTTTGATACTTTCGTTATAATAGGAATTCTTCCATGCTTTTCGATTTTACGGAGCAGATGGGAGGATTCCTTTTTTATTCCGAGCACCCGGGCATATTGGGTATAGCCATTCCGGTTATATTCGTGAACGGTTTCAGCTTTAATATTTAACAGCATGTGGAGGATGGCCCGGTTGATGCGTGTTAAGGTAAGGTTCTTTGTCTTAATCTCCTGTGCCAGTTCAGAAATACTCCGGTGGGAGTAAGTGGCGGAGAGGTTTTTCAAACGGTCTGCCAAATCCTCAGAAATATCCAGATATCCGGCGAGGGACTGCTTGCTTTCATAAAGCAGCTTATACCTTATCACTTGGGAAAAGTCTTCTTCTGAGATGGGATATCTTACCCGGTGGTATTTCTTAAGGATATGGTATACATCCGGGGGAACACTATGGCTGATTTCTTCAAAATAATTGCCGGCCTCCGGACCTTTGCTGAAAATAGCACGGCGGATCGCGGTAGCGGAGCTGATTGCGGGGCTGGCTGCCTCCCCTTTAGATAAATCCGGGTCGTGATAATGTGCTAAAATCCGCTGTATTGTCCTGGGTGCAATTTTAGAATTCAGGCGGCGCAGTGCCTTCATATACTCAATGCCCAGGATATTATTTGGTTCTGTAAGAACCTTGGCTAAGGCCGCACTATGACCGGGCTGCGGCCCTTCAAGGTGGTGCTGTATTGCCCTGCCCCGGGCAGCAGGATAGGTGAAGCCTTCCTTCAGGTACGCCTGGAGCGTTTCATCAAAGGAAGGAGGAGTATCAAGCAGGAAGCCTGTAGCTTCCTCCAGGAGGGTCAGGTCACCGCACTCGCTTCCAAAGCAGAGGTAATCTACGAGTCCTAGCTTGTCCAGCAAGGAGACTGCCCCATGGGCAAAATATTCCGCACTGCCGGTGGCATAGCATACCGGCAGCTCCAGGACCAGGTCGATGCCATTGCTTAAAGCCATTTCAGTACGGCTGTACTTGTCTATGACGGCGGGGGTTCCCCGCTGTACAAAATTACCGCTCATCACGGCGATGGCGTAATCTGCCCCCGTCAGTCTTTTGGCCTCCTCAATATGGTATTTGTGGCCGTTATGGAATGGATTATATTCCGTAATTAATCCTACAACCTTCATCTGCTATCTCCTGTCACAGGGGTGTTTTTTTACATCGCTTCAATACATGATAACATATGGTTTCAATATATCATTTCTGCCAGGTACCGTCAATGACAACAATCCGGGTAACATGAAATGGCCAAATGAAGGCCAAAAACCAAAATTCTACCTATTAAATCTAAATCCAAATTTATCCTGGTATAAATTATACACATGGCTTTCGTAGTATTTCACAAAAATATATCATTTTTACCGTTAAATTTGTTTAAAGAATCCTACCTTTTTCTACAAAATATACTTGTATCAAAATGTATTTTGTCTTATAATCAAAGTTATGGTTTTTACTTATTTTATATACACTAATTTTATCCTACAGGAAGTGAAATTATCTTCCTGTAATCGGTGTGCCCCTTTAGGACACGCCTTATATGGCGCAAAAGCAGCGCCTTTATCAGAATCTATACACACCTGATAACTATTATTTAATGGCAAGGAAGGAGATACATCATGAGCTTCATTGATGGAATCAAGGAAAGAGCAAAAAAGAACATGAAAACTATTGTACTGCCGGAGTC
>JARKQP010000063.1 GCA_029974875.1 Mobilitalea sp. | reverse complement strand
ACGAAGCTAATCCTGCCCATGGATGCCCCAATCAGGCCAACCCACCAGTCATGGTATCTGGCGTTGTTCGGAAGGTGGCTGCTTTGCAGGATTTTACGGAGTGCGGCATTGATCATAACGGTGCATCCGATTAATTTATTTTCCATTAACATGTGGGGCAGGTCCGTCCTGCATGGATTTAAGTGGGAGCAGCAGAAAAAGGAATTTGAAATCACCTTCAAATCCTGGTCCACCATTACCGCATCCGTAAATACCACCATGGGCACCGCCTTGCCGGTCTGTGCTTCCATATTCCTCATGCGCTTTAGGGTAATTGCAATTTTATTTGGCTTCCATACATCATCCTGGTCACAGAGCATCACATAATCCATGGTAGTCTTACAAACGCCCTGCAAAAAATTAGACACAAGTCCCAGGTTGCCCGCATTCTGATGCACATGTATCTTATCCGGGTACTGCAATTCATACTCCTTAAGAATGGGCAAAGTACGATCCTTTGAGCCATCATCAAAGATAAATAGTTCAAAATCCTGATAAGATGATGCCAGAATAGAATCTACCTGCTCCCTTATATACTTCTCTCCATTATAAGCAGCCATAACAATTGCAACTGTACTCATGCCATAATCATCTCCCTATCTGTTTATCAATCAGTATACCCGCTAATCCCAATAGGATTTATTCATACTGCACCTTTTTACAAAATCCCTGGGAAAAAGCTCATAGTGCTTCCCCAGCTGGTAACCCAGAAATTTGCATCCGCTGCTGATAATCAAATCCGGTATCATTAAAAATTGCTTCTTTTTAATAAGGTAGTCAATACTGCCCATTACTAACCTGATTCCCTCGGATTCTGATTTTAAGCCCCCGAACACCTCAGCATACTGGCTATGGGAAACTCCAAGGTCAAAATTCCTTGTGAACTGCTGCACATAGCTATATCTATGGGAATGGACCACCTTTGCTTCCGCGGCGTAAGCCACCTTATAGCCGGCCCGGATCATAGCCGCCGCCATAATCATGTCCTCGTTAAATATGGTCCTGTCCACAAAGCCCCCAAGCTGCTGGAATACGCAGCTGCGGTAGGTTGCACATACATCGGAGCAAAAGAAGGTCTTGATGCCAAGCTCTCCCATATCCGCCTCCGACTTTACCCTGCTGTATTTGGGATAATTAAAATGCCTCGTATAACGTTCCAGTAAATCTGCCTTCTCATCCGGCAGCTGTCTTGCATAGGTTGCAGAAACCTCCGGATCCGCATAGGGCTCCAGCAGCCTTTCTATCAGATATTCATCCACGGGTACCGCATCCTGGGTCATAAACATGAGAACATCAGCCTCCGACAAGGAAGCTCCATATTTACGGGTACCTCCATGGTCAAAGTTTTTTTTCTCAATCGGTATTACTGTGATATTACTACCTTCGATCTGCGGATAGCTTTGCTCCTCGCCCTCCTTCTCCACTGAATGAAGAACCAGCACCCGGTCCGGCTTGACCGTCTGGGCATAGAGCATTTTTATCAGCTTATCAAATTTCTCCTCCGAATGATAGGTTGGAATAATGACATCGATTGTATACTTCCTCAAGGCTTCACCCTTCTTTTCTTCTAATGCTTCGCTGCTTCGTTCCATAATCCACCTCATAATTCAGATTTATATATAATAAAAACAGTATATCACAGTTTAACGAAAAGAAAACCTGAAAATTGGAATTACAAGGTAATAATAGATACTTTTTATAAAACATTTATAATTTTTATACTATTTCAAGATTATACAATTTCAAAACTATGGAAAGTTAGCTTGACATTTCATCTTTTTCATGTTATGATCCAGTTATGGAAAGCTAACTTTCCATAGAAAGGAGTCAATCTGTGAAGAATCGTTTAGAAGAGCTCCGAAAACAGCGTGGCATCCGGCAAGAGGAATTGGCCGCTATTCTTGAGGTATCAAGGCAGACCATCGGTTCCCTTGAAAATGGGAGATATAACCCCTCCATTGTCCTGGCATTTAAAATAGCCCGTTACTTCGGAATGAGTATTGAGGAAATCTTTATCTATGAGGAGGATATTGTATGAAACAAAAAGCTTTTGACTACCTGCTTACCTTAGTCGGATTTGCGCTTCTGGCTGCCGGTCTTTATCTTGTAAAAAGCGGAATAGCTTCATCGGAAATTTTTAAGTCCCTACCCTATGTCAGCATTGGCCTCGGCTGTGGTATATTTGGTCACGGCATGGGTAGTATCATTAACCGAAAGGCAATCCAACATAATCCAGACATACACAAGCAAGTGGAAATTGAAAAAAAAGATGAACGTAATATCGCCGTTGCCAATCATGCAAAGGCAAAGGCTTATGACCTGATGTTATTTGTTTTCGGTGCCTTAATGCTAGCCTTTGCCCTGCTGGGGGTAGATATGGCCGTAATTCTTCTGCTGGTATTTGGCTACCTCTTAATTATTTTTTATTTTATTTATTACCTTGCAAAATACAACCGTGAAATGTAGGTCAATTCATACTAACGGACATTTGGCCGCAAGGTCACGGGATGCCGGATGTGAAATAATCTTCATTTTACACTATTTCCATAAAATACAGCAGAGGGTGTTAAAATAAGAAACGCCTATACCATATTGCAGAATCACCTCTGACATCTGCAATATCCCGTATATTCCTTCTATTTTGCTACACCCTCTGCCACTAGTCAGAATGGATCATTTTGGCACCGGTTTATTTCATTGTAACGGACTGTCCTGAACGGAATATGGAATAATTGAAGTCCCTGAATTCCCGCCCTGAGGCTGCCCGTCTGATTCTTGCGTAATAGTCCTCCTTAATGACTTTTGCCGACTCTTTATATCCATAATCCATATAGCTGTAATCTCCGTCATAATTTCCGGTATATTCTCTATCATAATCCCCGGCATCTTCTCTATTATATTCCCCGGTATGCCCCTCCTGCTCCCCGTCATCTATCTTCTCATCCACCCAGCGTTCATTATCCAACAATACCGGAAGAACCGCCGGAGCCGCATCCAGGGACAGCTCCCTTGTCAAATAACCCATATCTGAATAGCTGAGGGTATCAGCATGGTCAAGTAAGTACTCCGCAATATAATAATCCGGCCTTGAAAAGGAGAAGACCAGATAGCTTACTGTTACTACCACCACACAGTACTGAAACAGCGGAAATTCCTTTTTAAACTCTGTAATAACAACGCCGGCCAGCACAAATGCGATAATGAACAGGGACAGCAATACAAATACCCTTAAAAAGGTCAGATGATAAGCCCCAATATACAGCAGCATCCGGTAGGTGGCAGAACCAATCATAATATAAGTACAGAGTGACATGATTGTAACCAGGACGCTTATGAGCCTGCTTTCCCGAAACAGCGCCTTTTCCGCCAGCATCAGGATAATATTGATTGAGGCAACCGCCAGCAGTTCAAAAAAGCCCCTTCTGGCATATTCCGCAAAGGTGAACTCCTCAGGAAGCACAAAGATACCATTTGCGAACAGATAAGTAAGCTGGATCCCGCAGAAAATCACATAGACAAAGCACAGAATCAGCATAATGGTAACCGCAATGGACGCATCCGCCTTCCTCCCCGGCACAGAATCCTCCTTTCCCACCCGTGCAACAGCCCCACAGATGATGCAGTAACAGGCCAATATGCCAAAGACCAGCATAAAGCATATGCCAAAAACATCCCCTGAGAAAATGACCTGGAACAGGCTTTTTGTCATCTCCCCAAATAATATATCCGCACTGGATAATAATGCAAGAATAATCAAAAGCAACGGCACCGAGATAACAACGCCTATGAAAACATTGCGTACCTTATCATTTTTCAGCACCTTAACCTGCTTCATGAACTCCGCCCCATGGACAAAAGGCTTTCCAAGGGATGCAATGCTTAGAAATAACAGCCCGATCATTTTCATGAAATGCCTGGTAAAATCCCATTTTCCATCCTCATAAAATTGATGGAGCAAGGACAGGTCCAGCAACAGCAATATTCCGATCACATTAATAAATTGGAGATTCCCGCTTGAAGTGAGCATCGTGGAAAGCCCCAACAGTATTGCCCCCGCATAATATAACAGGGTTGTTTTTTTCCTGGGAACCGCCAGCTTACCCGTGACAAGATACAGCAGGCCTACCATAATGACAGTAAATACAAATACATTAAGACCAATGGAGACCTCATAAAATAACATGGTAAACACCAGTCCAAAGACCAGACTGATGCCACCAAAGATTCCAAATTTTTGGCGCATTTTAATAAGCAGGGGGGCTTCTTCCTTCCTCAGGAAATCCTCAACTGCTGGCTTTTTCTCTTCCTGGAGTACTTGTTCAGGAAGATCCTTATTTAATTGTTCCATTTCTTAAACCTCCTTTTTTAGGAGCTTTCCCTCCTAAGAATTAGTTCTAAATCTAACAGCCCTTCTCTTTTCCTAAATGTCCATAACGATACAATGGCCCACCTAAGGTTAACCGGCTGGCTTTTCTTCATCCACATATTTTAATAGATCACCCGGCTGGCAGTTCAGCGCCTTGCAGATTGCTTCCAGGGTACTAAAACGGACCGCTTTTGCCTTATTATTTTTTAAGATAGAGAGATTCGCCATCGTGATATCCACTTGCTCCGCTAATTCTGTTAATCCTATTTTCCTTTGTGCCATAACAACATCTAAATTCACTTCGATCATAGCGGTACCTCCTTAAATGGTCAAATCATTCTCTTGTTTATAGGTTACGGCCTGATCAAATACCATCGATAATACAAGGGAAAAAAGCCCTGCAATAATAAAGACTACAATTAAAACAAGTGCTGCCGGCGTTATGACTAAGAATAGCCTGGTGGCCATACAGACAGCGATAATAAAGGCACATACTCCCATTCTTTTTAAGGAAATAACATTCTCTTTTACAAAGGGATCCCCACTTAGGACCGTCCGGAACATCCTCCGGAGCTCCCACAAAATGACAAGTGCAAATACTCCTGCGATCATAAATATAATACAGAAGGGCAAATAAAACCTTTCAAAAATTTTATAGACATACTTTCCCACATAGTGGAAGCTAATTGGGACTGTCGCACAGACTATAATCCCACAATAAAACATAAAATCTAATATCAGCTTTGTAAATTTCACAAATGGATCCTTGCTCATCCACGACCTCCTGCATGCTTAGCTTTTTTCATTTCATCAAAATTAAATGTATCCTATATCTTCCTTACCCTACCTGTTCCTCACCGGAATGCGGTATCACCCCTTTTTCATAGCTATCATTCCCGCCGCTACCTTTTCGATAGTCTTTTTTCTAGCTGCCATTCACACAACTACCTTTTCGATAGCCCTTTTTCACACTCCTTTCCATAGCTATCCATAGCTATCCCTTCATTATTATTGAATAATATAGCATTTATACATCCGATTGTCAATAATTTTTTATTGTTTTTCGATAATTAATTGTTGTTCTATGATAAGGAGTCGGAGTATGCTTAATAGTATGGCTTAATAATAACTTAATAGTATGGCTCAATAGTATGGACCGTAATGGACCGTTAAAAACTCAATAGTGCTTAATAGTCAAAAAAAGCGCACTATTATTCTCTAATAGCACGCTTGCAATATCATATACTTCTATTACCGTTGGATCCGGACATGAGCTGGCCTCCCTGCCGTCAGCCCGCTTCCCCCACTAATTTCCGCTCCT
>JARKQP010000027.1 GCA_029974875.1 Mobilitalea sp. | reverse complement strand
AACAGCCCTTCAAAAAAAGCTTCCCCAGTGCTATTCACGTTAAAAGCTCCAAATACCCTCCGTTTTATTACCTCATTCTGAAGGCTCCGTAGCTCTACGGTTGTTTTTGTTCCTCCACCATCTATCCCTGCTATATACTTCAAAGTCAGCCCCTCTTTTTCTTACGGAATTTTTCCGTCTATGCTTGCCTGTGAATCTGAACCGCCCTTGCAATCTTTCCTTCGGCTTGCAGCAAAAGCTCCTTTGCCTCCTCCGAATCCAGCCTGCATACCAGCATAACAATTGCTGTTTTCGGATTATAGCCGCATTGCTCCAGTGTCTCTCTGGCTGTTTTTTCCGAAACATGGGCCGAGGAACAGACGATGGAGATGCAGCGTTGTATCAGCTTGGCGTTAGTGGGCTTTACATCAACCATCAGATTGCCGTACACCTTCCCCAGCTTTATCATGGAGCCGGTGGAAAGCATGTTTAAGATCATTTTCTGGGCCGTTCCGCTCTTCATGCGGGTTGACCCTGTAACAACCTCCGGTCCCGGAGTGGGAGCAATATCAATATCTGCGATCCGGCCCATCCTGGATCCGGGACAGCAGGTGACAGAAATTACCACCGCACCTATGGACTTGGCATACTCCATTGCACCGATGACATAGGGCGTTCTTCCTGAGGCGGCAATGCCCACCAGAATATCCTTACTTGTAAATTCGATCTCCTTCAGATCCTCTTCTCCCTGCTTATAATCATCCTCGGCGCCTTCCACCGCCTGGAATACTGCACAGTGTCCTCCTGCAATTAATCCCTGCACCAGCTCCGGCTCTGTAGAATAAGTCGGCGGGCACTCAACTGCATCCAGAATCCCCAGCCTTCCCGAGGTTCCGCAGCCGCAATAAATCAGGCGCCCATCCTCCTTCATTTTCTGTGTTATTAAATCAATCGCAGATGCGATGGGTTCCAACTCCTCCTCCACTGCAAATGCTACTTTTTTATCTTCATCATTAATTAACCGAACCATATCCAGCGTAGATAATTCATCTATGTGGGCCGTCCTGTCGTTTCTCTGTTCGGTTATTATTTTCTCTATGTCCAGCACAAAATCCCTCCTTTGGAATATACTGCTATGTTTAACCCTTAACCGCCCCTATCGTAACTCCTTCAAGGAAATATTTTTGCAGTGAAAAGAATAGGACAAACATCGGCAATGCAGATATCGTAGCGCCTGCCATCATGGGTCCGAATAATGTTGAATTAGCAAACTTAAAAAACTTAAGTCCTACCTGAATCGTATACATGCTATCCTTGCTGGTAACTAAAAACGGCCAAAAGAACGTATTCCAGGTACTCATAAAGGTATTGATCGCCATTACCGCAAGCACTGTCTTCGATAACGGAACAACGATGCGGGCAAAAATATTCAATTGGTTACATCCCTCAATTTTCGCACTCTCAATTAACGAAGTCGGCAATCCTCCAAAGAACTGTTTTGATAAGAAGATATTATAGGAAGTAACCAGTCCCGGTAAGATCAGGGATGCATAGGTATTTGACAAATGAAATTTATTTACAATTAAAATATATAAGGGAACCTGTGTTACCTGGTAGGGTATCATCATCGCAACTAAAACCGCAAAGAATAGAAAGCTCCTTCCCTTAAAGGGTATTTTGGAAAACGCATATCCAGCCATGGAGGCAAAAACCACATTTCCTAATACCACCAGCCCTGCTACCAATAAACTGTTCCAAATCCAGCGCAGGGAATACTTATTAAAATCGAAGAATGCCCTATAAGAGTCCAGCGTCCAGATCTTTGGAATAATTGTTCTGGATGCCGATGCCGAGTCCGTCGCCGGCCCGAAGGAAGACATGATCATATATACAATCGGAAACAGTGAGATCACCGCTCCCAGGACCAGCAGGAACGTCAATATACTATTGCGCAGATACAGCACTTTTTTATTTCTGGTATGCTTTGAATACAAACTCATCTCTGACATTTTCACCCTCCCTAATATTCCACGTCAACGCCCATAAGTTTAAACTGTACGAAGGATATTGCAGCGATAATGATCGCCAGCACAATGGCCTGGGCGCATGCAAGTCCGTACTTGGAATATACAAAGGCATTATTGAAGATTAAAAGTCCGATCATCGTGGTATTGTTGTCCGGCCCTCCTCCCGTCATCATATATGCATTCATGAAGACCTGGAAGGATCCGATAATACCGGTTACGAATAAAAACAGTGTGGATGGCTTTACGAGAGGAATAACAATGTAACGGATCTTCTGCATAAAGCTGGCACCGTCCAGCTCCGCCGCTTCAAAGGTGCTGTTATCAATTCCCAGGAGGGCTGCCACATAGATAATGATGCTGCTGCCCTGGCTGGATGCAAGGGCCATGATAATCAGTGACAGCATGGAGGTCTTGCTTGAATTCAGCCAATTCTGGGTTGACAGGCCAAAGAAGGACAGGATCCGATTAAACAGACCGGAAGGAGAAGAATCATACAGCCACAGCCAGACAACGGAAAGTGCTACGCCGGAGGCAATGCCCGGCAGATAATAAATAGCTTTAAATATCGATTGTGTCCTTTTCCTGAATGCCATAACCATGACAGCTATGCTAAAGGCGATGACCAATGACATGGGCACTACAACAACCGTATAAATGATCGTATTTTTCACTGATTTATAGAATAAGGCATTTGTGAAGGTCTCAATATAATTTTCAAAGCCTACAAATTCAGATCCAAAGGGTTTATATTCAACAAAGCTGGTCCGTATGGCAGAAAATACAGGATATACCGTAAAGGCCGCAAATACTATCATTGCTACGCTGATGAACAGATATCCGCTGATATCATCCGCCTTAATCCAGGATCGCTTCCGTTTCGTTTTGTTCTCTTGCTTTTTGGTCATCAAACTCATCCTCCAATACATGACACATATAATTTGGCTCACCCACCATTACAGGGGGTGAGCCTTTGGTTATTCAGGATACTCCGTCTCCAATTATTGAATTGCACCGGACACACAGTT
>JARKQP010000008.1 GCA_029974875.1 Mobilitalea sp. | reverse complement strand
AAAATTGAAAAAGTAATCAATACAGCCGGATTAGCAATTAAGACGCCTTTTATTGAAGATGTATATAAGATACCAAAGAGCATCCAGGTTTATGATATGCAGGAATCCAATGTCATAACAAGGGATAAGAAGACGATGGTGGCAGATAGCTACGTGCTTTGGAAAATAACGGATCCTATTAAATTTGCACAGACCTTAAGCTCCAATCTTGTCCTGGCAGAGCAAAGAATTGATCCTATCGTATTTAATTCCATGAAAAACGTGATCAGCAGCATAACACAGGCCGAGGTAATCAGCGGCAGGGACGGCTCCTTAAATAACGAATTCATGGAAAATATCGGTGATAGCATGAGCCAGTATGGAATCAAGCTGATCTCCGTAGAGACGAAGCACCTGGATCTGCCCAGCGACAATAAAGCAGCCGTATTTGACCGTATGATATCGGAACGTTCCCGGATTGCAGCCACCTACACGGCAGAGGGTGCCGCCGAGGCTCAGAAGATCCAGAATGAGACAGATAAGCAGGTAGCCATCAGTGTTTCCAATGCAAAAGCGGATGCAGCCAAGATTATTGCCGAAGGCGAAGCAGAATACATGAGGATACTGTCGGATGCCTATTCCAATGAAAAGCGGGCTGATTTTTACACCTTCATCCGTTCCCTGGAGGCTGCAAAGGCATCCCTGAAGGGAGATAATAAAACATTAATCCTGTCTGAGGATTCCCCCATTGCCCAGATTTTCTATAAGGTGGAATAAATAGCCGGAATGGGAAGCCCCAAATTGCCTGTCATAAATCCAGGATACCATCATATGATTATGTGAAAAGGTATATGGGTGCATAGTCTCGCAAGCGAGCCAAAAGTCTCAAAAGTGAGCAAAGTCTCACACAAGTGAGCCTTTGGAAGAATAGCAAAGGACGCTATTCTTCGGGATTTATGTCCGGATTTACAGGATGGGGATTTCTATGATAGTGGACTTCAAGGAAAAAAGCTATTCCTACGAAAAAATAACAGCTGATGCAAAAAGCTTGGCTAATCAATATTCTGAAATTCTTAAATATGTCACGATTGGCCAGTCACATGACAATCGTGACATCATTTTACTTAAGCTTGGTGTCGGAAAGCAGCATATGATCTGCTGCGGAGGGGTACATGCACGGGAGAACATTAATCCGGTCGTGCTCCTGCGTATTATAGAAAATTATGCTGAGCTTTACTATAAGCATAAACAGCAGAAGCAGGAGTTTAAGAAAAACAATAATTTTCAAAAAATACAGGATAAGGATGAGTATGAGGACATACTTTACGGAGCCTGTATTTATGAAATTCTCCAGACCTTCACGATTCTTTTTGTCCCGCTGTTAAACCCCGACGGTTATGTAATCTCCTTATATGGCTTTGATGCAATCGAGGATCCGCAGCTGCGGGAGCTATGCAAGGCAAAGAATATACCGGGGGAGGAATGGAAGTGCACTGCCAGGGGCGTGGAGATCAACCGTAATTTTCCCAGCAGGCTATACCGGCCGAAGGGTCCGGGCGATTATGCCGCTAGCGAGAATGAAACAAAGGCATTGATTTTTCTGTTCCACGGCTACCGCTCCAAAGGCTTTCTGGATTTCCATTCCCGGGGAAAGCAGGTCTATTATTACCGTAAAGCAATGTCAGAGTCTTACAACAATAAGCAATACGAAATCGCGCTCCGGCTCGCCGGGGTTACAAATTATGTCCTGATTCCACCGGAGGAAGAGGTGGATCCGGGAGATACGGGAGGAAATACGGTACATTATTATTCGGAGCATTTTAGGAAGCCTGCCCTGACCATAGAAACTGTGGATGAGACTGCTGCATTTCCATTGGATATCGGTTACAGGGACAGTACCTTTGATGAGCTGAAGCTGATCATCCTGGAATTTGGCAGCAGGATTATAGCATGATTCATCCGACAAATGCGGGATTTAGGCCGTGAAGTGAATATGAGGCACATAAAAGGATGGACAAAGCCGGAAGATTAGGATAAAATCAATATTTGTGACAGTACAATGAGTTTTCAGACACCACACTAGGTGGGGAAGCTTGAAAATAGAATAAAAAAGGAGGGACCGACTCCATGCCGCACTTTCCTGGCGATTTGTGCAATAAGGGGCATGGACCTTAATATGAGAAATAGTGATAATACAAATGTGAATGATTTGGAGGCTGCAAAGCAGCTGGATATCATAAATCAACTGAGGGTACGGCTTGACCAGGAGTTTGAGAAGACAGGAAGACGGAGAACATATCATATAGAGACCTTTGGATGCCAGATGAACAGCAGGGATTCAGAGAAGATTTCCGGTATCCTAAAACAGGTCGGCTACGAAGAGACGGATTCTGAAAAAGCAGACCTGGTTTTATATAATACCTGCACCGTGCGGGAGAATGCAAATAACAGCGTATTTGGCCGCCTTGGTTATCTCGGCAAATTAAAGAAAAGCAACCCGGGCATGATGATTGCACTCTGCGGCTGCATGATGCAGGAGGATATTGTCGTTGATAAGCTGAAGAAGAGCTACCGGTTTGTCGACATCATCTTTGGAACCCACAATATTTTTAAATTTGCGGAGCTTTTGCAGACCCGTATGGATTCAGATAGGATGGTCATCGACCTTTGGAAGGATACGGATATGATTGTGGAGAACCTTCCCAATGACCGGAAATACCCTTTCAAAGCAGGC
>JARKQP010000916.1 GCA_029974875.1 Mobilitalea sp. | reverse complement strand
CACAGCTGTCTTATGGAGCCCTGGGACGGTCCTGCTGCCATGGCCTTTACCGACGGATCAGTAGTAGGTGCAGTTCTTGACAGAAACGGATTACGCCCGTCGCGCTATTATGTGACAAAGGATGACCTGGTAATAATGGCTTCCGAGGTAGGTGTTCTGGATATAGCGCCGGAAAGAATTCTCTGCAAGGAACGTCTGCACCCTGGAAGGATGCTTCTTATAGATACCATTGAAGGACGTATTATAAACGATGAGGAGCTTAAATCAAAGATAGCTTCCGAGTATCCATACAAGGAATGGCTTGGCAAATACCTTGTCAGCCTGGATGAGCTTCCGGAAGCTCCACAGGTTCCCGAGGCAAACCATGAAACTATCCTCCAAAGACAAAGGGCCTTTGGCTATACCTATGAAGATCTCAGAATGGTGATTGCCCCCATGGCAAGGGATGGCATTGAGTCTTTGGGTGCAATGGGCATAGATACTCCATTAGCTGTTTTGTCAGATAAACAGCAGTTACTGTATAACTACTTTAAACAGCTTTTTGCCCAGGTAACAAATCCTCCTATAGATGCTCTCCGTGAAGAGATTATAACAGCCACAGAAACCCTTATGGGAACTGAAGGAGACCTGGTAAATCCTGTTCCGGAAAGCTGCCGGCAAATAAAATTGAAATACCCTATAATAAGTAACGAAGGTTTAGCCAAAATTGTACACATAAATAAGGACGGTTTTAAATCCGTCACCCTTCCCATAACCTTTAAGGCCGCAGAGGGGGAAAAAGGTTTGGAAGCAGCTATGAATAAGCTGTTTGAAGATGCTGACCGCAATATAAATGAAGGTACCAATATAATTATTCTTTCAGATAGGTCTATGGATGCGGAGAATGCAGCAATACCTGCTTTACTGGCTGTTTCCGGGTTACATCATCACCTGATCCGTAAAGGTACGCGTACAAGCATAAGCCTCGTGCTTGAATCGGGAGAGCCCCGTGAAGTTCATCACTTCGCTCTTCTCATAGGTTATGGTGCCTCAGCAATAAACACGTACCTTGCTTTCCTGTCCATCGATGATATGATCCGGCAAGGCTTGCTGACCAATATTACCCATGAATATGCTGTCAAAAAGTATATCAAGGCTTCAATAAAAGGTGTTGTTAAAATCCTGTCAAAGATGGGTATTTCTACGATACAAAGCTATCAAGGCGCACAGATATTCGAGGCTATAGGTATAAACCAGGAGGTAATAGACCGTTACTTTACAAAGACCCCCTCCCGAGTAGGCGGCATAGGCCTTGATGCCATAGCTAAAGAAGCACAAATCCGGCATAATAGTGCATACAGCGAAAGACAATGTGAAGAAAAGACCCTTGAAGCGGGAGGCCAGTTTCAATGGCGTAAGGATGGTGAATATCATCTGTACAATCCTGAGACAATCCATAAGCTGCAGCATGCGTGCCGCACCAATGACTATAAATTATATAAAGAATATTCAGAGCTGATAAATGACCAGACCCAGAGACTTTGTACCATTCGTGGTCTTCTGGAGTTCAAATATGCGGAAAACCCTATTCCTCTGGATGAAGTAGAATCCGTAGAATCTATTTGCAAACGTTTTAAAACGGGCGCTATGTCCTACGGCTCCATCAGTAAGGAAGCACATGAAGCTCTTGCAATAGCAATGAACAAGATAGGCGGAAAAAGCAATACCGGAGAAGGCGGAGAAGACCCTGCGCGCTTCAAACCCGATGCAAACGGGGATTCACGCTGCAGCGCAATCAAACAGGTGGCTTCAGGAAGATTTGGTGTTACCAGCCATTATCTTGTAAATGCAAAAGAGCTGCAGATAAAGATGGCTCAAGGTGCTAAGCCCGGAGAAGGCGGACAGCTGCCGGGGCGTAAGGTATACCCTTGGGTAGCCAGCGTAAGGCACTCAACGCCGGGTGTTGGCCTCATATCTCCACCACCCCATCATGATATCTACTCAATAGAAGATTTAGCTGAGCTTATACATGACCTTAAGAATGCAAACCGTGATGCCAGAATAAGTGTAAAGCTTGTATCGGAGGTTGGTGTAGGTACTATAGCGGCAGGTGTTGCAAAAGGCCGCGCAGATGTGGTTCTTATAAGCGGATATGATGGAGGTACCGGTGCCTCTCCAAGAACAAGCATCAGGCATGCAGGACTTCCCTGGGAGCTGGGACTTGCCGAAACACATCAGACATTGCTTCTCAACGATTTGCGCAGCCGTATAGTTGTTGAAACAGACGGTAAGCTTATGTCGGGACGTGACGTAGTGATTGCAGCTCTCCTGGGAGCAGAAGAGTTCGGTTTT
>JARKQP010000912.1 GCA_029974875.1 Mobilitalea sp. | reverse complement strand
TAGAGACCGGACAATATTATGATTTTATAAACAAGGTGACTCAAAAGACTTACAGATACGAAACCCGGACAGAAGCCATAAAGGATTTCAGCATGACAACAGATGCGCAGGGGAAAGCTTCCTTTGAGACCTCGCTGCCTGATCTCACAGACGGCTGGTATACCGCCAAGCTGTTCTGCTCTGACAATTCAGGCAGAGCTATGAAATTTGAATACATACATATAGGCAAGTATTATGAATATAACAATAATTACTATGAAGACAACAGATATTATCTGGATGGAGGAAAGGAAAACTATAAGCTGGATGAAAGTGTGGACCTCACCTTTAAGAAGGGTAAAACACCCCTGCCGGTACAGGGTGCTTCAGCTGATAACAGCTTCCTTTTTGTAAAATCTCAAAACGGTATCAGAGATTATTCTCTGACAAATATTCCTCAGTATTCCTTCAAATTGGCTGAAAAGGATATCCCAAACACTTATATCACAGGGGTATATTTCAACGGAATCACTTATGTGGAGTCTGAACCCTTCAATTGCATATTTGACAGCAAGGAAAAGAATCTTGCAATTTCCGCACAATTGGATAAGAGCTCTTACAAGCCCGGCGAGGAAGTTGTCATAAAAATAAATGCAAAAAACAACTCAGGTATCCCGCAAAAGGCTATTATAAATGCAAGCATGGTAGATGAGGCACTTTTCAAGCTCCAGGACCAGGCTGTAGACACTCTTGCATGGCTATATTCCACCGTCCCCTCAGGAATAAATTACTCTTATGAGTCACACGTGAATTCCGGCACAGACGGCAATGAGGGCCTTGGAGGCAAACAAAGCCTTGCCAAAAATGAAGCTGCCGCAATGGATGATGGAGCGTCAAGAGATATGAAAGCCAAAGGACTATATAATGGAGCAGCGGAAACAGAAAAGGCAAGGGAGGATTTCAGGGATACGGCGTTTTTTAAGACTATAACCCTCAATGATAAAGGCACAGGTGAACTGAAATTCAAGCTTCCCGACAACATAACCTCCTGGAGAATAACCCTTTCAGGTGTAACCCTTGATCTCATGGGCGGAAGCAACAAGGTGGAGCTCAAGGTATCCCTTCCCTTCTTCATAAATTATACGATGAATTCCACTTACCTGAGCGGCGACATGCCGGTATTGGGTGTAAATGCCTACGGAACAGGCTTAAAGGAGAATGATATAGTGAATTTCGAGGTCTCCAGCTCTAGCGATCCTTCCTTTAAGTCAACGGCACAGGGAAAAGCTTTTGAAAGGGTTAATATACCCTTGTGGAAGCTTTCTGAAGGAAACCAGGATATAATAATTAAAGCATATACCGCTAAAGGTATAACAGATACGGTAAAGCATAAGATAACCGTACTCGGCTCATATCATCAGGTGGATAAAGCAGTATATTACAAGCTCTCAAAGGATATTGCCCTAAAGGGCGGGCTTACAGGCAACACAAAGCTTATCTTTGCAGACGGCAGCAAGGGAGCCTTCCTGCCGGTGCTGACAGGCATGCTTTATACGGGAGGCAACAGGATCGACCAGAGGTTGTCGTCAAAAGCAGCCTATGAGCTCATTAAGAAGCATTTTAAGAATGAAGATATAATGTATCATGAACAAAGCTTCAAAGCATCGGATTACCAGACTGAGGACGGAGGCATCGCAGTACTTCCCTATGGCAGCAGTGATCCGGACCTAAGTGCCAGGCTTGCTCCATTCATAAAAGCAGAGGTCAATACTCCGAAACTGAAGGATTATTTCTACGGTATGCTTTATGGCGATTCACCGGGATTAAAGGGCAATGCCCTGTATGGCCTGGCGGTGCTGGGGGAACCGGTTCTTTTGGACCTGGATAAGACCGCAAAGATAGAAAATGCAAGTATTAAGGATATATTATATATAGCTCTGGCATACTGTGAGCTTGGTGAAACAGATAAAGCAGAAAAGCTATATACAGATATTGTTCTTAAAAACATTGAAGAATACAAGCCTTATTTCAGAGTCAATACCGGTATTGACAGGGATGATATGCTGGAAGCTACTTCCCTTGCTTCATTCCTTGCAGCAAAGCTTCATAAGCCTGAACGAAAAGGCCTGTATGATTACTGCCTGGCAAACAGCACTAAAGATATTCTTATAAATACGGAAAAGCTCGGATATATTTCTGAGGAAATCGGAAACGCAGCTCCAGGCAGCACAAAATTCAGTTATACCCTATTTGGAAAGAAATACACCAAAACGCTGAAAAATGGAGATGTTTTTACTTTAAATCTTCCCTCGCAGAAGCTGTCGGAGCTGAAAATCACCGAGGTTACAGGAAATGTCTCCGTAGTATCGGTATATAAAGAACAAGCTGCACAGTTAAGCAAGCTTGACCCAAATATATCCGTCATGAGGAATTACTATAAATACGGCAATGCAGCCGCCCCTGTCACCTCCTTCAAGGAAAATGATATTGTAAAGGTGGTGCTGGATTGGAATATCGGCAAAAAAGCAATCGAAGGCGGTTATCAGATAACAGATTTTGTACCCTCAGGCCTGAGGCCCATGGAGTTGCC
>JARKQP010000907.1 GCA_029974875.1 Mobilitalea sp. | reverse complement strand
AAGACCTCGGGGAAATTTACCCACTCCCTTTTTTCCTCATTATCTGTAGGTATAATAATTTCATTTAAGCTATAAAGATGTAAATGAGCCAAGCCGTTTTTTGCCGTCTCCATAGAAATCTTGACCTCTTCCAGTTCTTTGACGGTTTTCCCCATGGAAATGCTTATTCCCAGGATGGATTGGTTCCTCGCCTGGTTCCTTAACATTCTGGCATACTGCTGGGTGTCAAATTCAGAATCCGACGAAATAAAAACCCCAAAAAGATTGCTGGAGATAGGAAAAACGGTAAAGGTTAGATTCCGTGAAATATCGGATACTATTTTCACTAAATTTTGATAAACATGAGTATAATCGTATTTTTCCTCCATTACCCGCAATAAGAATATCACTCTATATTTCATATAAAACCCCAGCTTATTTAATAAATCATATAATTTCTGAAAATCAACCGGGGCTTCATCATATATTTTTTTCAAAGAAGAATTAAGTATTTCATAGCTTGTTTTGGATACCTGTCCCAGGGCACTGTTCTGATGAATTTTATTAATTGCCTTATCCAGCACCCCTAATAATTCCTCCTTCTTGATCGGTTTTAAAATATAGCCTGAGGAATTTAAATCAATTGCTTCCTTAACATAGGAAAATTCACTATATCCGCTTACAAAGATAGATTCTACATAAGGCATTTCCTCCTTAAGCTTTTTCATCATTTCAATTCCATTTAGTGCAGGCATCCTCACATCAGTAATAATAATATGTGGGTGAAAGATCTCTGCCAGCTGTATTGCTTCAAAGCCATCAGAAACCTCTGCACAAAGAACCAGATTTTCATCCCATGGAATCTTATTTTTTATACTGGTACGTACCCAAACTTCATCATCCACAATCATTATCTTAATCATCGCATTCTCCCATATGATGTGCTTATAGCCCCTCTTATTCTAGAGGGGCTTCCCTGACATCTATCCCATACTGCTCATAATCCCATTCCTTTGTTTTGATATCCCTTGTTTTCACGCTTAATATTCTCTTTAGCAGGACCAGTGTTAATTCGCTTTGGATCTTTGCATATTCCCCGTTTCCATATAAGTTATTTATTTCTAATGGATCACTTTCCAAATCAAACAGCTGGCAACGGTCATCCGCATAAATGCTTAGCTTCCAGTCCCCTTGCCTTACCATTGCCCCACATCCGTATGAGGTAGGGCTAAAGGGTGCCTTTAATTTCAAATTAGCAATGGCCTCTTTTTGCGTAGGAGCGGCGATACCCGCTTCACAGATAATATTTTCCTTTCCTTCGTCCGTTCCATTTCTTAATTCTGCAACCAAGGATTTGCCTACCATAGTCTGTGGAATCTTAATGTTTAATAAATCCAATAAGGTGGGAGCCAGGTCTACCTCTTCCACCAACCCTTGAAATATCCCCCGCTTCCATTCTTCCTCCGGATGATATAAAATAGTTGGAATTTTAGTCAAGGAATCATAGAATACGGGGATTTTATGAGTCATGCCATGATCTCCTAACAATTCTCCATGATCCGAGAAGAAGAGGATAATCGTGTTTTTATCCTTTCCGGTTTTTTTCAGGCTATCTATAAGCCTTCCCACATTATCATCTACATACCTCACTTGTCCCATATACATCGCTATGGCTTTTTTCATATCCGCTTCGCTGCAAAGCTCCATTTCTGAATGCTCCCTCCAGACCTGATTTCTCACCGGTTCTCCATCCAGGTCATATTCATAAAAGCTTCTGGGCAGCGGGGTTTCATCCGGGTCAAATAAGGTTGCATATGGCGGAGGGCAGGCAAATACCGGGTGGGGATCCTGATAATTTACCCAGGCAAAAAAGGGAGCCTCTGCATGGTCCATAAACTCTATCGTTTCATCCGTAAGTCTTTTTGTTATATTGTAAGGCTCATCTATTTCCATAGGAAAGGAGGAAAAGGAATGCTCATACTTACTATGGCCATCACAATTCCCCAGGCATATTTCATCTAATTCATCCCATACACTATCTAAGTCTTCATAGGTAAACAGATGGTTCTTTCCAAACATCCCGGTTCTGTAACCTTGATTTTTAAGCGCCATAGCTATATTAGGCACCTTAGGGCTTATGGTAGAGCCATAATTCCTATGATTATGCTCACTAAAATAAGTAGAGGTAGCAAAGCTGATTCTGCTGGGGGCACACAGGGGAGCTGCACAATAACAGTTTTGGAATACTACTCCTTCTTTGGCTAGCCCATCAATATGCTTCGTTCCGATTTTTGTATTTCCGTAACATCCTAAATAATCTGCCCTCATCTGGTCCGGAGTAATAATTAACAAATTGTAGCGTTTATCATTCATATCCATACCTTATTATGTCCATGCCCATCATTATGGGCATTGCCATTATACTGCACAAATTGCCATGAAAATGCTGGCATGGATCCGGGCCTCCCTTCGGTTATTATTTATTTTTCTTTCACCCTTCCCCTTCTAATCCATCCCTGGAGATAATACCATAAATTTTGTGAGCTTTAAATAAATAAAGCCCACAAAATTTATATGATTCAATATATAATTAGTTTTTAATATTTACTTTATTTTATCCTGCTACTCTGCCTTCATGCCATATTCATTTTCCTTGCTCCAGCCGTTCTCCACCTTGGCATTTTCACTCATGGCACTCCATTCTTTATTTAACCCTTCCGTATATTCCTCCATATCCAAATCTCCCATTAAATAGACCTGGCTGGAAAGAACCTGGAAGTCTGTAAATTCTTTAGAATTCGCATAGCCAAAGTAGTTTGCATGAAGCACATCCTCTG
>JARKQP010000854.1 GCA_029974875.1 Mobilitalea sp. | reverse complement strand
GGGAGGTATCGCCGTACACCAGCTTTAGTCTTTTCGCAATGTTGACGATTCCAAGATGCTTGCCCTTATGCTCGACCTTGATATCCTGGCTGATCAGATGGTTCATGTTCCGTATCATATCCTCGGGGAAGCCGTCTCCGGAATCGATGTGGGTCAGGTGCACCCAGGTTTCCTCTTCACGCTGGATCAGCTCTGCCGAAATTTTGATCAGCAGTGATTCCCCCATCACCATATTATACTTAATTGTATTTTCTGTAAACATTAATAAGATAAGTGGGAAAACGGAGGCATCATCACAGTCCGGGGCAATGAAGCATTCATAATCCAGGTATCCGGGAAAACGGAGCTTTGTTAACTCGATATAATTTTTAATATAGGACATTTCCTCCTTCAAGGGTACGGTGGTACGGTTGGACAGGGTATAGCGCAGGTGATCCGACAGGGTCTGTACCATTTTCTGCAGGATATCCTGATTTTCAGTGCTATTTCCGGCTAAGGTTGATATGGAATAAAGACAGTTGATGAGAAAATGTGGGGCAATCTGTGATTTTAAATATTGAAGCTCAATGTGTGACTTCGCAATTTTTTCTTCATAAACATTGATCCTCAGGTTATGGATCTCATCCACCATGTTATTAAAGGCCGTATCGATCTCTAAGATCTCCCGGCAGTTGGAGGAATCCGTCGGGAGCTTCTGGTCGAAATTGCCCTTCCGTAAGGATGCTGCGGCAGCTTCCAGTAGGCGGATAGGTTTTGATAAGAATTGGCTGACGGAGAATAATAATATAACGGTAAGGAACAGGATCGCAATTCCCATAAACAGGAAGATCTGGTAAATGCCTTTCAGCTGGACATCGATGCTCTTTAATGGAATGAGTGCGGAAAGATAATAATCACAATAATCAATTTCATTGGATACCAATAAGGAACTACTGCCGTCCTTCATCTTAAGAATTTCATAATTTTCCAGGGAACTTCCGATGGGAAGGATATAGTTTTTCAGGTCACCTTCAGTTAGGGGGATACCTTCCGAGTCCACATATACGACATGCCCCTCCAGCTCGGAGATGTTTTCAAAGGTTGAGGTAAGCAGCGCGACACTGGACCAGGCTCCTAAGTAAGTGTTTTCAATCTTAATGATCCGGATTAAATAATAAGAAGAATCAATCTCCCGGGAAGACCAGGTGTTAAGGTTGATTTCATGTAAGGTATCTTCAGAATTTGCCTGTCTGAGGTAGTTTTTTAAATAGTCAGCGACAACAGCGTTATTTCGTGAATCTGGGATTTTGCTTAGACTCTTGGAGGATTGGATAAAGGTATCATTTGCAGGGGCATACAGGAACATGCCGTCAATCTCCGTAAAGGAGGGGAGGCTATAGTCCAATAGTGACTTCACTCTCATGATATGGTTATAAAATCTGTTGACATTGCTTGTAGAGGTTACGTATGGGATATCATAGCTATAGGAATACATGTCAATCAGAAAGACATCCAGGTCATCCAGGTTCTGGGTCAGGTGATGGTTGTATAATTCCAGGGTATCCTTAATGTTGTTATAGGTTTTTTCGCGGAGCACACTGGTAAAATAGCTGGATATCCATAAGATGATAACCAGGGCAGATATAAGGATAAGACCGATCATGATAAAGATGCGGTTCCGGAAGGAATAGGTTTTGACTGAAGTATTGTTACTATTTACATTCATAATTAGCTACCTCGATAAATGATATTATGCAATCTGTATGAAAAATTGTTAAGTGCATATTATAATTAGTTGTATTGAACAAAAATCTAAGAAAAGTAAAATGGTTCCTAAGAATAGTATCTAACAAGTTACAATTTACATTATATAATAACAGCGTAACTAATATCAAGTGGGACGTATTTCTGGATGGAGGCACAGATGTGGCACTGATTGGAGGCAAGAAGATATTCCTTGCAATTCCGGGTGATTCTGTCAGCAGATTTTCCGGAACCGACCACTGAAATGCTTGGTTATAAAATTTAGAAGTGGAGGAAAAAAGGATTATGAAGAAGTTCTTAGCAGTACTACTTAGTTTGGTGGTTATGGTGAGCCTTGTAGGATGTAAGTCTGGCACGGGTAGTAATGACACAGGTAACACAGGCAATACGGGCAACACGGGAGGTGACACTTCATCTACAGTAACAGAGGGGGCAGCAGCTGATCCGGTAGAGCAGGTAATTGCCGAAAGAAAAGCAAGCGGAAAATATCCAACTGTAGTTATGGCATTTATGAATTGGGCTGGTTCACCGGCAGGTCTTCAAAGGATTCAGGGAGCAATCAGTAAATATACGGAGGAAAAGCTTGGTATTACTGTGGAACTTGAAATCATGGACTATGCATCCTACTCACAGGAGATGACACTTATGTTATCCTCCGGTGAACAGGTAGATATCTTCAATGCAATTGTACTTGGATATACTTCTTCCATTAATAAGGGATATACCCTCGACATGGAACAGGACGATTTGATTCAGACCTACGGCAAAGGTATTCTTGATACTATGAGCCAGGACTATGTGAAGGCCTGCCGTGTAGGCGGTGTGTTATATGGCTTGCCGCAGCAAAGGGATATGGCTATTGGTCTGGGCGGTTATTCGGTCGGTGCGGAGTATCTGGACGGAATTGGATTTGATTATAAATCCATGTATAAGGATGGAGAGGAAATAATATATACCGATATCAATACCATCAATGACATTTTTGCTAAGCTTCATGAAAAATATCCTAATTTATATGTATATGCGCCGGGAGAAGTGAATTTTTCCCAGCATCTTAAATTTGATGCACTCGGCGGAGATAATTTTGGTGTGTTACTGGATCCTGAAAACGGCTTGAAGGTAGAAGATCTTTGGGGAAGCCAGTTACTTAGGGAATATTGTGATTTAATGTACCAGTGGAATCAGGCGGGATACATTTCAAAAGACGCATTAACGGATGACACGGCAGTTACCGCACAGGTGAAAGCTGGTACGGCTATGTCTTATGCTACAGCAACAAAGCCTGGTATCAGGGCGCAGGAATCCGGCCTTTGTGGACGTGATATGGTGATCTTCCAGGTCGGGGATGATTTCTTGAAATCCTCAGCGGTAACTGCTATGCCATGGTGCATTAATGCAGGTACCGAAGATCCGGTAGCTGCAATGCAGGTATTAGATGCATTCTATACCGATCCTGTGCTTTCCAACCTGCTGTGCTGGGGCGAGGAAGGAAAGGAATATGCTAAGACGGATGATGGACATATTACTTTTGCAGATGGTGTGGATGCGCAGAATTCCGAGTACTTCAACAATGTTAACTGGCTGATGCCAAATCAGTTTATTGCAGATATCTGGGTAGGAAATGATCTTGATATTTGGGACCGTATGGAGAAGTTTAATGGTGAATCTGTAAAGTCAAAGGCACTCGGCTTCAGCTTTGATAACAGCAGCGTGGCAACAGAATATACGGCTTTGTTCAATGTATATAATGAGTTTGGTAAACCACTATTATTCGGCTTTTCCAATCCTTCAACCGGTATTCCGGAAATGGTTGATAAGCTGAAGTCTTCCGGTTTGGAGAAGTATATGCAGGCAAAGCAGGTGGCCTTGGATGAGTGGGCAAAAGTGAACGGCATAAATTAATATAATATCAGGGTGTGACCTTGGATACGCCCGGGGAGAAGGATGGAGGAGCTCATCGCTTTGCTTCGCCATCCTTTTTGCCCCTTAAACTAGAAAGGTCATACCGGTGCAATCCGCGGCAAACCTTATATAAACAGAAAGGCATGGGAATCTTTATGGAAATTGCAGCTACAACTAAAAATATATCGAAAAGGAAAAAGGGCTGGGTACAATTTAGAAAATGCATCCCTTTATATCTCATGGCGCTTCCAGGACTGGCCTACCTTTTCATTAATAATTACATGCCTCTTCCGGGTATTGTTTTGGCTTTTAAGAATTTTAATGCAAGAAAAGGGATTTTTGGATCGGACTGGGCCGGACTGGATAACTTTAGGTATCTGTTCCATACAAAGGATGCGTGGATTATAACCAGAAACACAATCCTTTATAATCTGACTTTTATTATCCTGAATACGGTATGTGCAATAGCAGTTGCAATTATATTGGCGGAATTAACTGCTAAGGTAAAGAAATTTTATCAGTCCGCAATATTACTTCCATTCCTGATTTCGGCAGTAATCGTAAGCTATCTGGTATTTGCTTTTCTTTCAACAGAGAATGGTTTTATCAATAATTCCATCTTAAAGCCGTTAGGGATTGAGGGGATCTCCTGGTATACGGAAAAAATGTATTGGCCCTTCATCCTGGTAATCGTGGCATTGTGGAAAACAATCGGATACAATTGCATTATTTATCTGTCAACGAT
>JARKQP010000798.1 GCA_029974875.1 Mobilitalea sp. | reverse complement strand
AAATACTGGGTAGATCCCCACTTTAAAACGGTGAAGGGGGTGTCGGAATGAGTTGTAATAAGGACAGCAGTATTTTTACGAAATGGGAGGACGCCGGCAGGGAAGCCTGTGTGGTGGATTATTGCATGAACCTCATGGGGACGGCAAAAAAGGAATCCTGCGGTAAATGTATCCTATGCCGGGAAGGTACCTGGCAGGTATACCAAATTATGAAGGATATTACAGAAGGGAATGCAGAAGGTGAAGACTTTGAATTGCTTGTAGATTTGCTAGGGCAGATAAGGAATTACGCCAGCTGTGAAATGTCAAGGAATGCAGCGGCTGTCTGTATGGAGCTCCTGAAGAGTTACGAGGAAGAATGGGATATGCATATCCGCCGTAAACGATGCACCAATCTGGTATGCAAGGGAACCTATACACTCTATGTGGAGCCTAACCTTTGTGATGGCTGCGGTCAGTGTTTAAGGAGCTGTCCCCAGGGAGCAATCGCCGGTGGAGAAGGACTTATTCATGTTATCAGGACTGACCTATGCAATAAATCTCTGGTTTGCGTATCAATTTGTCCAAAGGAAGCTATCAAAAAGGCAGGTGTGGTAAAGCCGAAGACTCCGGGGGAACCAGTCCCGGTTGGCAGCTTTGGAGCGTCCATAGATTCTGAGGAAGGAGGGGGAAGAAGGCGGCGCAGACGTGGAGATGTGGAATAGTGATTGATTTTTATTAAAAAATTAAAACCGGCTTACGGTTAATTATGAAAGGAGAATGTATTCATGGGTACCATTTTAGAAGCGGATGTTATAGTCATCGGGGGAGGAGCATCAGGAATAACTGCAGCTGTTGCTGCCGCAGAGAAGGATGCCAGTGTCATTGTACTGGAGAAAGGAAGTACTACCGGAGGAGCTGCCAACATGGGGATGGGCATCTTTGCGGTGGAATCGAAGTACCAGAAGGCACAGCTGATTGACTTTACAAAGGAGGACGCCTTTAATCTTCTGATGAACTACACCCACTGGAGAGTAGATGCAAGATTGGTAAGAAAGTACATGGAGCAGTCCAGCAATACCATCGACTGGCTTGAAACCATGGGAATTGAATTCCTTGGAGCTTATAAGTATTTTGAAAAATCAACACAGACCTGGCATGTCGTTAAGACCAGGGGCAGCAATGCCCCGGCGGAGCGGGCAGCCTCCAACATGTTCAGAGCCCTTACGGAACGGGCAGAAGAGCTGGGTGTGCAGATAAAGTACAACACCAAGGCAACAAAGATTCTTATAAAAGACGGTTATGTGGCCGGAGTTGAACTGGTCGATGCGGGTGGTGAAACCGTTACGGCAGAGTGTAATGCTGTTATTGTCGCAACAGGAGGCTTCGGGGATAATCCTAAGATGATCCATGATATCCTGGGATATGAATGGGGAAAAGATCTGCACTCCTTTAGAATCCCCGGAGTTCAAGGGGAAGGCCTCAGGATGCTTTGGGAAGCAGGAGCAGGCAAAACAGCCCCAACAATGGAGCTTACCTATACGACGCCGGGTGTGACGGATATCTTTAAAACAATCAGTGAGACCATGCGCCAGCCAAACCTCATGGTGAACCTGGAGGGCTACCGTTTTTACAATGAAGAAATCATGAACAACACCGTATTCACCGGCAATGCCATCTCGCTGCAGCGTGAAAGAATGGCTTTCACTATTATTGATGACAGCATTCTGGATACTTACCGTAAAAACGGCCTCGACTACGTGACCGTCCACCATAATATCAAAACCGTAGATAAATGGGATAAGGAAATAGAGAATTATCTCAGTGGCGGCCAGTCTGAAACTGCAGGGCTTGCAGAGCTTCATGATGAAAATCAGAAGCACCAGCAGAATGTGTATGTAGCCGATACCTTGGAAGAGCTGTGTGAAATGACCAGAATCAGCCTGAAAAACCTTAAGGAGACCATTGAGGAGTATAACAGGGCGTGCACGGAGTCAGATCAGATGTTCTTTAAGAAACAAAAATATATGAAGCCTTTCAAAGGCGGTAAATATTATGCGGCAAGACACTATCCGGCAGGCTATGGCAGCTTAGGCGGTGTTAAGACCAACGATAAGCTGGAGGTACTGGATCCTTCCGGCATCAAAATTCCGGGGCTCTATGCCAGCGGTACGGATGCCTGCAATATCTATGGTGACAGCTATTGCTTCTTCCTGCCTGGCAATACTATGAGCTTTGCTGTTAACAGCGGAAGGATGGCCGGTTACAACGCAGTAGATTATATGGATTCTGATGAATTCCAATAGTTTACATACGGGATCCTGACATCATAAACTGGATTTTGGTATTAAGGTAAAATCATACATAACAGATTAAATAATATATGGATAGTGTGAAATACAGAATATTTCACATCCGACATTGAGTGACCTGACGGTCAAATGTTCGTTAAGGTAATTAAATGTGCGTTACATTCAATCGCTGTGGTTTTAATTCCCTGTGACTGGTTAGTACCAAATAAAAAATATATTATGGGGGTTCACTATGTTTAAAAATAAGAAATTTGCAGGCTATTCAATAATATTTATGATTCTTGGCGTTGCTTATATGTTCTTCTATTCTGGTCTCCAGAATGACCATCTCAATATTCTGACTCCGTTTCTTCAGGAGACCTATGGTTGGTCGGATCTAAAGATTACGAATCCTGTAACCGTTGGTGCAATTATCGTTATCGTGCTTTATCTTGTAATTGGCACCCTGTTTGTTAAATACGGAGTTAAAAAGATATTGATTCCAAGCATTGTTATCATGGCATTGGCATGTGCCGGCATTGCTATGGCAGGCGAGAATTATATGCTTTATTCCATCAGCATCTTTATTATCCGTATCCTTGTAGTACCGTTGCAGATGGGCGGATTTATGCTCTGTGCCAATTGGTACATCAAATACCGTGGACGTGTCATGGGTATCATTACTGCCGGGAGCCCGTTAATGTCCGTTGTCGGTATTGGCCTTTTGACTTCTTTGGTTGGAACCTTTGGCTTGAACACTTACATTATGATTGGAGCCATATTATTGGTTATAGCAATTATAACAGCTTTCGGTATCAAGGATACTCCTGAGGAACTTGGTCTTTATCCGGATGGTGCAGAACGTGCGCCAATATCTGAAGCAGGGGCTTCCGGGGAAGCTTTAACTGTAAAACAACTACTTAGTGAATCAAGAGCATGGAAATTAATTATTTCCTACGGTATCCTTCAATTTATTATTGTGGCAATGATGGCATATATGGCAGTACGTTATATCAGTCTAAGCACACCGGAGGATATTCCGAACCTTTTCGTAAACAAGGCATTGCTGTGGCTTTCTATCGGAGCATTAGCAGGTATTCCTATGAGCTATGTCCTGGGCTGGATTGATGATAAAGTCGGTTCCATTAAAGCATCATTAATTCTTAATGTATTATTCCTGTTTGCAGTAATACCTCTGGCAATCATGCCTGTAGGCGGAAATGTTGTATTGATGGCAGTTTGGGCATTTGGCGTTGCCTGCATGACAGGCGGTCTGCCTACAATGCATCCATGTGTCACTTCCTATGTATATGGAAGGAAACATTATATGGCAGCTAACAAATGGATCATGACGATCCAGGCAATTCCAATGGCTTTTGCATTAACTTTCATGGGCGCTTTCAACCAGATGGGACAATTAACATTAGCTTACTATATCATGATAGGATTACTGGTAGTATCCTTCCTTGTAATCCTGACAATGAGAAATATACCTGATGCTAATGAAGCAGATAGAGACTATAGTAAAAGTACAAATTAGCAAGAATACAAGAAATACCGTATTTAATTAGTTAATAAAATTCATAGCGATTGAAATTAAATCAGACGAACAGGCTGCGGCCTGTTCGTCTGGCTAATTTAACCCGGATATAATAAAAGTTCGGTCTTCCTCCCTTCTGCATGCATAGGGAAGAAAGCAGGAATTTCTTTCAGGAGAAGAAATACTTGGAACTAAGTACGAATATTTAACGAACATTGTACTAGTTTATCCTGCATATAATAGATTAACCTGATAATGGAGTCTATTATATGCCCAGTGGAAAGATAGAGAATCAATTAAATCTGGCTCTGGAATCTACACCGGAGCAACGTGAGAAAACCGGAAACCTGAACGTGGGTTATGATCCAAATACGGATATGTGGGAGCTGATCGTCCGCTATACCGGAAGCTTGGACAGGGTTCGCCAGGAGCTTGATATATCAGCAGTTGAGTTGACCAATGAATATGCAATCTTAGTCATACCACAATATTTAGTCGACCGGTTGGCGCAATATGAAGAGATTGAATTTATAGAAAAACCAAAACGGCTATTTTTCGAGGTAAATGAAGGTAGGACAGCCTCCTGCATCAATCCGGTCCAGGCAGCTCCATATAATCTGTTTGGGGAAGGGACGCTGGTGGCTATTATTGATTCCGGGATCGATTATTCCCATCCCGATTTTATCAATGATGATGGAACCACCAGGATTGATGTCCTATGGGATCAGACCATAGCCGGTTCTCCCCCGGAGGGCTATGATATCGGAACCCTTTATACCAGTGAACAGATCAACCAGGCACTCCG
>JARKQP010000797.1 GCA_029974875.1 Mobilitalea sp. | reverse complement strand
CTCAAGTTCCATTCTCCTGGAGTTCATCTTAGCTTCTGAGATGATCTGTTGATATCTCATTTGTGCCTGTTTTTCAGCATTTTCTAAGATTTTTTCTTTTTCGGCAACTGCTTGTGCTTCGCCTTCAGAGAGAATGGATTTTTTTTCCTTTTCAGCTTCAGCTAATATGGATTCTGCTTTTATCTGAGCATCAGACATTATACTTGAGACTATTTTCTCTGTCCCGGCACTCATCTTATCATCCTGCCAGAATTCCACCGAATACCAGGAGGAGTATAGCAATCAGGAATCCGTAGATAGCCTGGGTTTCGGGTAATGCAGTGAATATGATACCTCGGGCAAACATGTCTTCATTTTCAACTACTGCTCCTACTGCTGAGGATGCAGTAATACCTTGACCCATACCAGAACCGAGACCGGCGAATCCTATTGCAGCTCCAGCACCTATTGCTACTAGACCTAATGATGCGGGTAATGCTTTGTTGGCCATAATGGTAAATACCATGAGGAGTATAGCAATCAGGAATCCGTAGATAGCCTGGGTGTCGGGTAGTGCGGTGAATATGATACCTCGGGCAAACATGTCTTCATCTTCGGCCACAGCACCTACACTTCCTGCTGCTGCTATTCCCTGACCTAAACCTGATCCTAATCCTGCAAAACCTACGGCTAATCCTGCGCCGATTGCTGCTAATGCTGTTCCTAAAGCGACTTCTACCATGTTATTTTCCTCCTATGTTAGTAAACTTTCTTTTGGCGCGGAAGGCCTTGAATTTTTGACTTCCGCCAATGTAAAATTGAGCGAAAAACTCAACATAATGCAAACGCAGTGCGTTTATGAATGCTCCTAATGTCTGGAAGGCCAGGTTTGCAATCTGTCCTCCAACAAAGACTATAGGGGCAATAACTATTCCAATCAATGGGATCATTTCCGCACAAATTCCAGTTAGAATGTTCACGGTCATGGCTATCCCACCGGTGGAAAGACACAGTGCCAGGAGCCTGGCGTATGATAAAACATTACCCAGGAAACCGGACACATCCATAA
>JARKQP010000835.1 GCA_029974875.1 Mobilitalea sp. | reverse complement strand
TTTGAAGCGGATCATAAGAGGAAACTCCAATATCGCGCAGGATATCCTTAAGGTTGGCCCGCGTTCTGGGAAAGCACCTTCTTTCCAGAAACAGTTCAAAATCCTTCCAATCCGGCTCCTTTAATACGCCGAAGGCACGGTGTATAATATCATCCGTATGGTTCATAATATAGATTTTCCGGTTCATGAAATCAATATCTATCGTGGTGCACAGCTCATCCTCATACATGTATAGCATTCTCATTGTAATAAGAGGATTGTTTGCAATTCTTCTTTCAGGAGCCAGATATTTTGTGACAGTCTGTCTTGTAGTATGGAAATGGTACGCAATTTCCTGCATGCCTTTTCCGCTCTGGTGCATCTTTGCCATTAAAGCAATATCATCGCCTTTAAAGGTTGGCTTCCGTCCCGCTTTCCTAATATTTGCGGGAGGGTTATCGCCGAATACTTTATCGTATTTCTGGGCTTTCATAGCAATTGTTCTTAATTCATCTTTGTTGTCGGTATGGAATATTTCCATTAGCAGTTCTCTTACTTTTGAGGAGAACTCCGGGTTGCTATTCATTACATTTCACCACCTTTAGATGTAAAGAAATTAATTAATTTACAATATAAAAGCATATAGTGTAAACAAATTAATTTATTTACACTGATTATAACAAAGACCATAGATAATGTCAACTAATTAATTACTTGACATTATTTATAAAAGGCAGATTAATACATTCTGATATTTGTGGTAGTTAAATTTTATTTTGCATTTACCTTATAATTTTAGAATCCTAGTTTCTTCACCGAAATATATCGTTGCCACTTGTCCGTTGTTGTTGAAAGAAATAGCTTATGTTGCTATAATCACAGAAGAGAGGCCAATTATGTTAAATATATGCGGAAGGATCGGATTATGGATATCATAAGTGAGAAGGTTATAAGAAGCATTGTGGAGGTAGAAGGTTATATTACAGCCAGCTCCTTGGCTGAAATGACGGGTATATCTGCTAGTAATATTAAACATAATTTATCACATATAAAAGAGGAGCTTGAAAAATTCAATGTAGTGCTGCAAAGCATTCCCAAAAAGGGTTTGTGCCTGATAGCCACGCCGGAGCAGAGGAGCGCTATCATAAGCGCCTTAAACCAGGAGGTCAGGCAGACCTCGGAATTTTATACCTTCCGGAAGGAATACATCCTGGAAACCTTGTTTTTGTTTCAGGCAAACTATACCATCCAATTATTTATGGATGAGTTATCCGTTAGTAAAAATACGATCCAAAAGGATTTGGAACGGATTGAGAAAGAGCTGTTAAAATTCCATGTCAGGATTAAGCGGGTGCGGAATCAAGGCATCATTCTTGAAGGGGAGGAATTTAATATAAGGCAGGCCATGACCCAGTGCAACAACTCTAAATACTGGAATTGGAACCGCAACACGATTGCCCAGGACACTGGAGGCATGGATAAGAGAATAAGCAAAAAGGCGTACACCTATTTATCCAATACCTATTCCATCAAGGATTTAATCAAAATCCAGGAGGAGCTTAGGCGGGGTGAGCAGGAATTAGGGGTACAATTTACGGATATTGCCTTTGGAAGATTGCTAGAATATCTGACGATAACGCTGGAGAGGGTCCGGATAGGAAAGCCGATCAATAAGAATACCAGAGGGGAAGAGACAGTTAAAATAGGCCCCAAATATTCGGAGGTAGCTGCAAAAATGCTGAAGAAGCTGCTCCCGGAGAGAAAGCGGGAATATGAGGCGGAGGCCCAGTATTTAGCCGCCAGGCTTTTTGTGGCCTTTACCTGCAATGACAACAACGTGGAATGCAATGATGACTGCAGGGAGGTTGCCATTGATTTTCTCATTGGGATTGAAGCGATTATTGATACGAAGGTGTTAAGTGTAAATGATGAGCTGATAAAGGAAATGAGCCTTTCCTTTATGCGTGTTAAAATCCGTGAGCAATATCAGATCCTGGACTGGAGTGATTTATACCGGGACATCCAGCAGCAGCTGACAGGACTTTATGGAATATGTCTGGCGAACCTCCACGGGGTAGAGGGCAAGATAGGCTGCCGTTTCAGGCAGGATGATGTTGCCTGGCTGGCACTTCTCATTAATAATTGTATCAGGGACGTGAAAAACAGGATACCTGCCCTGCTGGTGCATGGGACAAACCTCCACACAGCCCTGTACCAGAAAGGAAAGATTGAGGAAGCAATACCTAATTTAAATATTAAAGGATGTATTTATTTTAAAGAGTTTAGCAGGGAGCTGGCAAAGGATGCCCTGGTGATTTCAACGGTTCCCTTTAAAAAGGATGCGGACAATCCAATCGAGATCACAAAGCATTTAACGGAAGAGGATCTGGAAATTATCAAGGAAGGCCTGGAGAATGTGGACTGGAAATACCAAAGCAAGGTGCTGCAGGAGATCATCCATGAGGTCTTTAATGAAAAATTAATCATAGCAGATTTAAATGCCCGTAAAAAAGAAGAAGCCATTATGAAGATGGCTGAATTACTGCAAAAGGAAGGGTATGTGGAGGAGGGGTACTGCCGGAAGGTACTTGACAGGGAGAGCTTTTGCCCCACTTCCATCGGAAATGAAATAGCAATACCCCACCATTACCAGGAAGATATCAATGCAAACCGGATTGTGGTAGCAAGGGTGAAGAATCCGATCACCTGGAATAATGAAGAAAAGGTTAAGCTGATATTCCTGATCGCTATTAAATATAAGGAACCGGTAAAGGTCAAAATGCTGTTTCATTACCTCTACGTCCTGATTGAAAACCAGGAATTATTGAAAAAGATAAAAACAGCGGAGACCAGTGAACAGATTTTAGCCTATATTTTAAATTCAAAGGTATAATAGCAGCTCATAGGAACATCCCGGCGTAGTGGTCCGGGATGTTTTTTTGCACCAAAATACCCGTGGATTTTTATGGTGCCAAAGCCCATCCCGGACCTTATACCTGTATAAAATCTTTTATTGCCCGAATAAAAAAAATACTGTGCAAAATACGAAATTATGGAATATGTACTTTCATTTTGGAATTCGATATGATTGAGGTAGGAAGCAGTTAATAAGGCATGACAACGTAAAGGAGGATAAAAATGTTAGTTAACTTAAAGGAAATTCTTGAAATTGCGGAGCGGGAGCAATATGCCATTCCCTGCATCAACACGCCGAATGTTGAGACACTCCGTGCGGTCATCGGTGCGGCGGAGGAACTGGATACACCCATCATCATTGACCATGCACAGGTTCACGATTCCCTGATCCCAATTGAGAGAATCGGGCCGGAGATGCTCAAGTATGCAAGGGAGGCATCCGTTCCCGTATGTGTGCATTTGGATCATGGCAGCGACTACGATTTTGTATTACGGGCGATCCGCGTTGGATTTCCGTCAATTATGTATGACTGCAGTGCCCTACCCTTTGAAGAGAACGTTAAAAAGGTCAAAAAATTTGTGCAGATAGCCCACGCGGCAGGGATTACGGTAGAAGCAGAGCTTGGTGTCATGGCCTCCACGGAGGAGGACAGCCATGGAGGGGACGAAAGCAGGGTGCTTACCAATGAAGACATTAAGAAGTTCTTTACTGAGCCCCAGGAAGCTAAGAGATTTGCTGAAGAGACCGGCTGTGATGCTTTGGCAGTATGCTTTGGAACAATGCATGGGATTTATGCAGAACCGCCGGTGCTCGATATCGACAGGGTAAAGGAAATACGCGCAGCGCTGCCTAAGGATTGCAGGGTAGTAATGCACGGGGCGTCCGGGGTTGAATTCTCCCAGGTTAGGCAGGCCATCCAGGCAGGCTGCTCAAAGATAAATTACTATTCCTATATGGCGAAGGCAGCAACTAAATTTGTTGCTGACAGGATTGCTGAAACAGAGGGAAAAATTCCTTACCATGAGTTGCAGGAAGAGGCATACCAATTCATGAAGGGCTATGCAAAAGACGTTATCCTGGCCTTTAAGAACGGAAAATAAAAAACAGCAGCAGATAGCGGCAGATAAAAGTAAGAACCAGTAAATAAAAAGGAGGATATTCATGGCTAAATTAGTTGATATACTAGAGAAATTTCCGTTTCCGGCAGGGGAGAAAAAGCCGGTGTTAATCCGCAAGCAGGATTATTCAACAGCATTATACCCACCAAATGATGCATTTACATCGGATAATACCTTTACCATTGTGACTACCGATACCTTTATGCTTGGTATTTATGAATTGTGTCCCGGGGGTGTATTCCTGCCCCTAGACATCCATCCCGGAGATGAAACCTATTACATCCTTGACGGACCCGTTGTCCAAAGAAGCGGTAACGGACAATTTGCCTATCTGGAGACCGGCGAGGGGCTGTGGATGCCGGAAGGGGCATGGCATTGCTGCCACAACTTTTCTAACAAGAAGGCCAGAATCCTTTATTTCATCACTCCAAAGGCCTGGAGCAACGAGATACCTCCGGCGGTAATCCCATCGGATGAAGAGACAAAGTTCTACAAAGGTCCCAATAATGACAAGCTCCCCGATATGAGGGGAAGGATCCATGATATTTCACGGCAGGGCTGTACGGATGATATCGGCTGTTGGCCCCCTGTCGATTCCAAGGAGGCAAGAAATACCGGGGCAGTATATGGCATACGTGACTTCGAGAAATTGAACAATATCCATGGAACAAAGCATCCAATGCTGATGCGGTTCATCTCCAGTAATGACTATGGTCACTTTGGAGAATTTATTCTTCCGGCAGGAGGCTACGGCCCGCGCTGCTCGGATCCCGATATGCATGCGGGAGATGCGGCACTTTATTGTATCGATGGGCCGGTGACGGTGAACCTGGTGGATCAGCAGGAAAGCTTCGTGCTGTATCCGGAGGATTCCTTCTTCCTCCCTTCAGGAACAAAATATCAGTTAGTAAACTTTGAAAATTACCCTATTAAGATGGTCTTCGCAATTACAGAATTATAAGATAAGCCGTAATGCCAAGATAAACGAAAGGTTTTTCGCTGACATTGGCGAAAAACCTTTTTTCAAAAAAGGAGGCTATGGCCATAATGAAATACAAGGGAGTAATTTTTGATTTGGACGGAACCTTGTTAAACACCCTGCAGGACTTATCAGATAGTGTAAACCAGGTATTAAAGCAATATGGGCACCCGGCTCACAGCTGTGCGGATTACAAGCTAAAAATAGGGCGGGGCTTTCGAAATCTTCTAGAGGTCAGCTTTCCCGCAGGATCCTGGGATGACGGATTAATTGATGGGGCATTGGCAATGTTTCTGCGGATTTATGATGAAAAGTACATGGATAAGACAGCGCCTTACGACGGTATTTTAAGGATGCTGGAGGAGCTTGATGCTAAGGGAATCAAGCTGGCTGTAAATTCCAATAAAAGAACGGACTACACAAATAATTTGATCAAAAAGCATTTTCCCGGAATTCCCTTTGTAGATGTGATTGGAGAACGTAAGGGAATCCCCAAAAAGCCGGATCCCTATTCCGCCCTGGAGATTGCCGGGAAGATGAAATTATCACCCCATGAGATTTTATATGCAGGAGATTCAGGGACGGATGTGCTGACGGGTACAAATGCAGGAATGGACACCGTTGGCGTACTGTGGGGGTTCCGGGAGCGAAAGGAATTAATGGACGGCGGAGCCACTTATATTGTCAGTAGAGCAGATGAAATTATAAATTTATTTTGAAAGGCGGGAGCGTATGTATTTTAAATATGGTGTAGATAGCTTTATTTGGACGGAGAAGTTTAGTGAAAAAGATTTATGGATCATTGGGAAAGCAAAGGAGCTTGGCTTTGAAGTAATAGATTTTGCCATCTCCGATCCCTATGCTTTTCCCGAGAAGCTGGTAAAGCAGGAGCTGGAGCGCGTAGGAATAGACTGTGTCTGTACTACGACCTTAACGGTCCAGACAAATCCTATTTCCCCGGAGGAGGAGATCCGTAACGCCGGTGTGGAGGCCATGAAACGCTGTGTGGATATCTGTAATTATCTTGGCGCACCAATCCTGGGCGGAGTAAACTATGCAGGCTGGGGCTATCTGACGAAAAAACCGCGCACAGAGCATGAATGGCAATGGTGAGTAGAGTGTATGCGCCAGGTTGGAGAATATGCAAGGGCAACGGGAGAGGTAATTATTTGTGTAGAATGCGTTAACCGCTTTGAGACCTTTTTCCTGAATATAGCGGAGGATGCAGTGAAGTTTTGCAAGGATGTAGGGACGGGAAATATAAAGGTTCACTTGGATTGCTTCCATATGATACGGGAGGAAAAGAGCTTTGCCGGAGCCGTGAAAACCTGCGGAAAGGAATACCTGGGATATATCCACGTGAACGAGAATGACAGGGGAATCCCGGGAACGGGTCTTGTACCCTTCAAGGAATTTTTCCAGGCAGTTGCAGAGGTGGGATATGAGGGGCCGTTGGTTATTGAATCCTTTGATCCCAGCTTTGAGGAGCTGGCGGGTAACTGCGCTATTTGGCGGAAGTTTGCCGAAACTGGTGAAATACTGGCGATCGAAGGGCTAAGGAACCTAAAGGCAATTTCAGATGCTTTGTAGGAAGTGTGAAATGCAGAGCATTTCACATCCGGCACCCCGTGGCCTTGCGGCCAAATGTCCGTTAGTATGAATTGTGAAAACCAATTCACTTTGCAGATATTGCATCTGCGGATCAAAATTTGCAGGTATCAGAAAGGTAAGGTTATTAGGATGAGAATAGCAATTGGCTGTGATGAAGCGGCATATGACTTAAAGCTTGAAATTATAAAGCATCTTCAGGGCAAGGATATAGAAGCTGTGGATTTCGGGGCAAAGGCCGGTGAAATCATTTTATATCCGGATGTGGCACAAAAGGTAGCGGAAGCAATTGTAGCAGGAGAATTTGAGCGGGGAATCCTGCTCTGCGGTACCGGGATCGGCATGGCCATGACGGCGAATAAGGTTCCGGGAATCCGGGCAGCAGTCTGCCATGACCCGTTTTCAACGGAGCGCTCCCGTAAAAGCAATAATGCACAGATTATGTGTATGGGGGAACGTGTCATTGGCGTAGAGCTGGCAAAGTACCTGGTGGATATCTGGTTATCCTGTGAATTTGCCGGCGGAGGCTCCACGGAGAAGGTAGAACGGATTATGGAGGTTGAGAACCGGTATAGGGGGTAGTGTACTGACCCCTCATAATTGGCAGTCACCCGGTTAATAATTGGTATCAGGAAGGAGAATGCAAGGTGAACCAAATTGTCAATGATCCGGATTATGTTGTAGAGGATATGCTAAAGGGCTTTGTAAAGGCAAACGGGAATTTAATCGCGGCTACAAAAGATGATAAGGTATTAAAGTATGTAAATGCCCCAATCAAAGAAAAGGTAGGTATTGTCACGGGGGGAGGCTCAGGCCATAAGCCTGCATTTATCGGTTATATTGGAGAAAACATGTGCGATGCAGTGGCTGTGGGGCAGATTTTTTCTTCGCCTACCGCTAAATCCTTTTATAATGCAATGGTGGAAGCGGATGCGGGAAGAGGGGTAGCCTGTCTCTACGGCAATTATGCAGGTGACAATATGAATGTCAAAATGGCAATCCGCCGGGCTGAGAAGGACAGGATTACAGTAAAGACGGTGGTGGCAAATGATGACTGCGCATCTGCACCGGAGACAGAAAGGGAGAAACGGCGCGGCGTTGCCGGAGAGGTCCTGATGTGGAAGGTAGGCGGGGCAAAGGCAGCTATGGGAGCGGATTTGGATGCAGTCATTGCGGCAGCCCAGAAAGCAATTGATAACACAAGAAGTGTCGGAGTAGGGGTAGCACCCTGTACAATCCCGGCAGTTGGACATGCAAATTTCGAAATCGCGGATGGAACCATGGAGGTGGGCATTGGACATCATGGGGAACCGGGCGTAAAAGTGGAAAAGCTGAAAACAGCGGATGAAATTGCCCAGGAAATGCTGGATATCATCCTTCCGGATCTGCCCTTTGTGGCAGGGGATGAAGTGGTGGTATTGCTGTCGGGACTTGGGGCGACACCGGTCATGGAGCAATACATTGTTTATAACAGGGTTGAAGAAATCTTAAAAGAGAATGGGATATCGGTATATAAGGCTTATGTTGGCAATTATTTTACATCCCTGGATATGAAGGGGGTAACCCTGACTGTAATGAAATTGGACGAAGAGCTAAAGGAATGTATTGATATGCCGGCTGATAGCACCGGATTAAAACAGCGGTAGGAGGTGGAGGCCATGATTAAGGATAAGGAGGCCGGATTTGTGGTTATTGATTTAGTAAAGGTCATCCGGGATAACAAGGACTTCTTAAGTGAAATTGACGGGAAGATTGGTGACGGTGACCATGGGATTAACATGAATAAAGGCTTTACCCTTTGTGAAGAGAAATTAAAGGGAAAGGAATTTGGCCTGTCCGAAGGGCTTAGTGCCTTATCTGAAACCCTGCAGGAGGATATCGGAGGCTCCATGGGTCCTTTGTATGGAGCTTTCTTCGGAGAGATGGCCTTTGCAGCAAAGGAAGTAATCAGCCCGGAGGTGTTTGGTGAAATGCTTGGAAACGGAATCGATGCCATAGAGGATATCGGAAGTGCTAAACGCGGGGATAAAACCCTGCTGGATACCTTGCTGCCCGCGAAGGAAGCCTATCATGCTGCGCTGGAGGATGGAAAAGATTTTGCGGAGGCATTAGAAGCATTAAAAAAAGCGGCACTTGACGGATGGAAGTCAACTGAGAACATGATTGCCAGAATAGGAAGAGCCAGCCGGTTAGGGGAGCGTTCGAAGGGTGTCCTGGATGCCGGTGCTACAAGCTGCTACCTGCTGCTGACCTCCATGGCACAATCTTTTCAAAGGCTTTTATAAATGGCATGACTTAAAATTGTTCATAATTGTCATTTTAAAAGCAGTAATAGGTTTGATTATAGATAAAAATACAACGAATAAGCGGTCGCACTTCTTTTGTAATTGTGGAGTATGACCGCTTTTAATTTAAATAAGATATAGAAAATATACCATTATCACAAATAAGGTGCAAAATCATGTTTTTTGAAGGGTATCTATCTTAGGTTGGCTTTGTTACAATAAGGGTAAGATGATTCAAAGAAAAAAGCGCGCATGTTTTCGAAGGATTACTTATGAAACAGAAAGGAAGTATTTATATTGGGAGATCAAGAAATCAAAATTAGAGATGTATTACTCAAAGAGCTGATGATTATTGATGCAGAGCCCTTTAAGGATAAGGAAGAATTATTCTTATATATTTCCGAAAAATTTGAAGAAACAGGCATTGTATCAGACAAAGTGGCTTTTAAACAATCCCTTGACAGCAGGGAAAGCTTGGGACCTACCTACATGGGAGAATTCATAGCAATTCCCCATGGGAAGTGCAAGGAGGTTATCAAGCCGGGAGTTGGGTTCATCCGATGCAAAGACAGCTTTATCTACCGGTCCGGCGAGGAAGAAGGACCTGTAAAATATATTTTTGTATTGGCCATTATTGATAATCAGGTCGATAATTCCCATCTTAGGATTCTCGCAACCCTGTCAGGCTATCTTGTGAGGGAGGAGTTTGTGGAATTAATCGCAAATGTCCAAAGCTATGAGGAACTATTAAATGGTATTGACCAATTAGAGAAGTAGGGAAAGGAGGGGTACCATGTTTATTATTGCCATAACATCTTGTGCAACAGGAATCGCACATTCCTATATGTCTGCGGAAGCAATTAAAAAAGTCTGTAAGAAGAACGGCCATTCTTGCAAAGTAGAAATCCAGGGAGCCCTTGGTATTGAAAATATGCTATCAGCCAAGGATATTGCCGGGGCTGACCTGCTGGTCTTTGCGAATGACGTCGGAATAACAAAGGTTGAACGGTTTAAGGATTTTCCTAAGGATAAGATCAGGCAGTTTTCACCGCATGAGGTAATCAAAAAACCGGAAATAATATTGCAATAATTCGAAGCGTTTTTTATTAGGGGAAAGGAAGGTATTGGTATGAATAGTGTTTTAAAGGATATTAAGCAGTCTCTTTTGACAGGTGTTTCTTATATGCTTCCATTCGTTGTGGCAGGTGGTATCTTAGTAGCGATTGGCTTTGCAGGAGGAGGAGCGGTAGCGGTTACACAGAGTGAAACCGGATTCTGGTCCAGGATCTTCTGGTGGGGCAAAGATGCATTTGGTATGATGGTTCCGATTATGGCTGCCTATGTTGCATTTTCCATTGGTGACAAACCAGCAATCCTGCCGGGCATGATCGCCGGTATCTGTGCCGATCATATTGGCGGAGGCTTTATTGCAGCTTTAATTGGAGGTATTATAGCAGGGTATTTAGTTCAGCTGTTAAAGAAAATTCCGTTGCCGCGCGCACTCAGGTCATTATTGCCGACATTAATTATCCCGGTTATCGGTACACTGGCAATTGGATTTATCATGGAGATTGTATTAGGTAATCCGATTGCTGCAATCAACAAGGGAATGCTGGACTTCCTAAGCGGATTACAGGGAAGCGCCCTTGTGGTACTGGGGCTGGTGCAGGGAGCCATGCTTGCCTTTGACCTTGGAGGGCCGGTGAATAAAGCAGCTTACGCCTTCGCCCTGGCAACCCAGGCAGCGGGTAACAATGCTCCTATGGCAGCAAACTTCGTAGCCTCCATGGTTCCCCCCTTATCTATTGCATTGGCAATGGTCATAAGAAAGAAGAAATTTACCAAGGTGGAACGTGATGCGACTGGCGGCTGCTTTGTCGGCGGGCTTGCCATGATATCTGAGTTTGCAATTCCTTTTGCAACAGGAAATCCCTTGCTCTATATTCCTTGCTTTATGGCAGGCGGTGCAGCCGGCGCAATTTGCTCCTATCTATTCGGCTGTACCATGGCGGCTCCCCACGGCGGATATTTTGTAGTTGCGCTGTGCAATAAGCCTGTTCTGCTGACACTGGCTCTGCTCATCGGTTCAGGAGTAAGCTGTGCGCTGATCCTACTGTTTAAGAAGGCTCCTACACAGGAAGAGATTGCCATGGATGAGGATGTTGAAGAGGCATAAGTACTTTTTTAAAAGTGTGGCACAGGCTTACGGCTTGTGCCACATTTAGAAGACTAGTTAATGAATACGAGGTGACGGATATGAAATCATTCAAATATATTCTTAATGACGAGGAAGGCTTGCATGCGAGGCCGGCAAGGCTGTTGGTAAAGGAAGCCGGTAAATTAACGAGTAAGGTGACTATTGATAAGGACGGCTCTAGGGGTGATGCAAAAAAGATTTTTGCGGTCATGGGCTTATGCGTGAAAAAGGGCGATGAAATTACAGTGATAGTAGAAGGTGAAGAGGAGGATTCGGACGTAAGCATCCTCGAAAAATTCTTTAAGGAGAATCTCTGATCCAGGTAATTAGGTTAAATCAAATCATTGGATTACAGTGCTCCGGCCTGATGTATCAGCGGCAGGGCAGGGGAATCCATTATTTCTAGTGATGCAGGTCTGTAAGCAGGGGAGGAAGCAGCTGTGGAAATTATATCGGGTAAATCTGTTTTTTCAGGGATAGCAATAGGAAGGGTTATGGTGTGGGAAAAGGAGAACCAGAGTATAAAACGTACCCATACCGGGGATACCCAGGCAGAGCTGGAAAGAGTAAAGAGAGCATCGGAAAAAGCGGTGGGCCAGCTTGAAAAGCTATATGAGAAAGCAGTGAAGGAATTCGGGGAATCGGGTGCCGCGATTTTTGACGTTCACCAGATGATGATCCAGGATGAGGATTATCAGGAATCCATCCGACATATTATAACTACCCAGAATACAAATGCAGAATTTGCTGTTGCTACAACGGGAGATAATTTTGCATCCATGTTTTCAGGGATGAAGGATGAATATATGAAGGCAAGGGCAGAGGATGTAAGGGATATCTCAACGAGAATCATCAATATCCTTGCCGGAAAGGAAGAAAGGACACTGGGAGGGGAAGAGCCGGTCATCATACTTGCTGAGGATCTTGCTCCAAGTGAAACGGTACAGATGGACACCGGCAAGGTGCTTGCTTTTGTCACAAGATTGGGCTCCACCAACTCCCATACTGCGATCCTGGCACGGACGATGAACATACCGGCGCTGATTCGTGTTGAGTTTTCAAATGATTTTGATGGTAAGCTGGCTATTGTGGATGGGGTCAGCGGAGCATTGATCATAAATCCGGATGAAGCCACACTGAGGGAATACAGCGGAAGGATCCATGATGACCAGGAAAAAGCAGCCATGCTGCAGGAGCTAAGAGGAAAAGAAACAATAACAAGGGACGGGAAGAGGATCAAGCTGTATGCTAACATTGGGAATGCCTCCGATGTGGCATTTGTCCATCAAAATGACGGGGAAGGAATCGGGCTTTTCCGAAGTGAATTTATCTATCTGGGAAGGGATACTTACCCTACGGAGGAGGAGCAGTTCCAGGTCTATAAAACAGTGGCCCAGAATATGGCTGGTAAGAAGGTGATTATTCGTACCCTGGACATTGGTGCAGATAAGCAGGTGGATTATTTTGGGCTGGCAAAGGAAGAAAATCCGGCGTTAGGGTACCGGGCAATCAGGATATGCTTAGACCGTGTGGAATTATTTAAAACCCAGCTGCGCGCTATTCTGAGGGCGAGTGCATTTGGGAATATATCAACTATGTATCCGATGATCATTTCGGTCGGTGAGATTAAAAAGGTGAAGGAAATTTTCGGGGAAGTAAAAGCTGGATTAAAGCAGGAAAAATACCCTTATGGTGAGGTTGAACAAGGGATTATGATAGAAACGCCGGCGGCAGTTATGGTCAGTGATGATTTGGCGAAGGAGGTAGATTTTTTCAGCATAGGCACCAATGACCTGACCCAATATACTTTAGCCATTGACAGGCAGAATTCCAAGCTGGATTCCTTCTATGATGCACATCATCCGGCCATTTTACGGATGATACAGCTGGTTATTGATCATGGACACAAGGAAAACTGCTGGGTAGGGATCTGCGGTGAGCTGGCGGCGGATACCTCCCTGACAAAAATATTTATTGAAATGGGAATAGATGAATTGTCGGTCTCGCCGTCCTTTATTTTGCCCATAAGAAAATTAGTCCGGGAATTGTAAACACCCCCGGTTTTACCTGCTGCATGGAATATCGTGTGGGCGGATATATGGCATACATTAGTTTCCTCACCGAAATATATCGGGAAGTCCCTGTTTGATCTTGACAAATCCTTGTACTCCCCATAAATTGATTAGGGAGTACTTTCGGAAACTCCCATGCACGGCACGCATCTGACAAAAAATCATCCCACAAATCCGCGTGCAAAGAGTTTCCGAGGGTACTCTTAGGGAAGAAATGCACAAAGAGAAAACTGAACAAAGAGAAAATTGATTATTGGGCAGGTTGTGCAAAATATAAAACAATTGGGAAATCCAATGTTTTTCTAGGGAGGACAAGGAATGAGGAATTTATTAGTTGCCCAGTCGGGCGGGCCGACCGCCGCGATTAACGCAACTCTTGCCGGAATATTACAGGGTGTCCGGGCAAGCGGGAAAATTGACATAGTATATGGTGCGAGGAATGGAATTGAAGGTGCAATCAAGGGACAATTAATTGATTTGAATGAAACCGTGTCAGATACCAGAGCAATGGATGCCCTGACATATACACCATCCTCTGCCCTCGGACCCTGCAGGTATAAGATGAAGGATTGGCGTGCAGACGAAGCGCCCTATAAGAAAATTATAGAAACCTTTTACCAATATGGCATCAGATATTTTATCTACATCGGCGGCAATGATTCCATGGACACAGTTGATAAGCTGGACCAGTACTGCAGGATCAATGGACATGATTTTATCATTATGGGTGCGCCAAAGACCATTGATAATGACCTGAATTTAACTGACCATAGTCCTGGCTTTGGCTCTGCAGCAAAATACATTGCAACAACAATATCAGAATTGGCAGCAGATATCGGGGCTTTTGATCTTCCGGCAGTTACCATTGTTGAGATTATGGGAAGGAATGCAGGCTGGCTGACGGCAAGTGCGGCACTCTCCAGAATCAATGGTGGGGCAGGAGTGGATCTGATCTATCTTTGCGAGAAGCCTCTTGACCCTGGGAAGTTCCTGTCAGACGTGAGAGAGAAATTATCCCAGAAATCCGGAATCCTGGTTGCGGTGAGTGAGGGCGTGAAAAACAGTGAGGGAGTCTATGTCTCCGAGCATATGGCAAATGGGGCTGTTGATAATTTTGGACATAAATATATCGCAGGTGCAGGACGCGCCTTAGAGCAACTGGTCCGCCATGAGATAGGGTGTAAGGTCCGCTCCGTCGAGCTGAACCTGATGCAAAGATCAGCGGCCCATATTGCAAGTGAGACGGATATCATAGAATCACTGATGCTTGGGCAAAAGGCGCTTAGCTGTGCCCTTGACGGTGAAACGGGAAGGATGGCGGCCATCCAGAGGCTTAGCGATGAGCCCTATCGGGTGGAATTTACCTCAGTGCCCGTTCATGAGGTTGCAAACCATGAAAAAATTGTTCCTTTGGGATGGATTACTCCGGATGGGACGGATGTGACGGAGGAGATGGTCTCCTACCTGAAGCCATTGATCCAGGGAGAGACAAATATCAAGTTTGAAAATGGGATTCCGGTTCAGATTAAATTATATTAAAACAGGGCTGCTGGTAAAACATACCGGCAGCCCTAATATTTTAATGGGATTCATATTCCTGAATTGTCTGTTCGATCCTAGAGGCTACGAGCTCAGCAATCTCTGTAGATTTCATATCTTTATATTCCTCATAATAAAGAGGCTTAAGATAATGGATTTGTACGGTGAGCCTTTTAATCGAATTAGTATCAAAGGCTTTATAGGCATCAATTAACGCGACGGGAACAATCGGGCATTTTGCATTTGTTGCACTTTTAAAGCTGCCGCCCTTGAATTCCAGGAGCCTGTTTCCATTGCGGGATCTGGTTCCCTCGGCAAAGATCAGGAAGTTCTCGCCTTCCTTCACACGGCGGGTCATATTCATAATAACCTGCATGGACTGTCTTATGTCCTCCCGGTCAATAACCTCAGCCTGGAGCAGCTGGATAATCTGCTTTAGCAGTATGGTATCCTTTACTTCCTTTTTCATGACTGTTACAAAGGGACGCTCATGGGTCTCTAAAAATGCAAGTGCATCAAACAGGCCCTGATGGTTTGGAAACATAATATAACCGGTCTCCTTAGGAAGGTTTTCGATGCCGTGGCATTCTATGGTTACCCTCCCGCGGCGGTTTACAATCGGTACCAGCTTATGAAGATAAGCGTAACGGGTTACAGCATCATATTTTTGTATATTGCATAACCGAAAAATGTTGAGGAAATAGAAAGGAAGGACAAATATACTGCGGATAACCATTAAAGCGATTCTTTTCATGCAATTACTCCCTTCAGCCGAAAGTTAGTGTACTGGCACGCTCATAATTAGGCCAACAGCACTGCCTGTTTTGCCATCCACTGCGTTGTCGTCAGTCAGCTTAGATTAACTCATAGCCCTTCAACATCTTTGCGCGGCTCGGGTGTCTTAATTTTCTGAGCGCTTTCGCTTCGATCTGACGGATACGCTCACGTGTGACATTGAATTCCTTGCCGACCTCCTCCAAGGTCCGGCTTCTTCCGTCCTTTAGGCCAAAACGCAGGATCAGCACACGCTGCTCCCTGTCCGTTAAGGTATCCAGTAATTTGGTGATCTGATCCTTTAATATGGAATAGGAGGCCGCATCTTCAGGCCCCATCATGGATTCGTCACTGATAAAGTCGCCAAGGTGGCTGTCATCCTCCTCGCCGATGGGAGTATCCAGGGAAATAGGGTCTGCGGAAACCTTTAAGATTTCCCGTACCTTTTCAATAGGAAGATTCATAGCATCCGCCAATTCCTGGTCTGAGGGCTCACGTCCCAGCTCCTGGAGAAGATTCCTGGATACACGGTAGGTTTTATTGATTACCTCGGACATGTGTACCGGGATACGGATGGTCCTGGACTGGTCGGCGATAGACCTGGTAATTGCCTGGCGGATCCACCAGGTTGCATAGGTGCTGAATTTATAGCCCTTGGTATAATCGAATTTTTCAACTGCCTTGATCAGACCCAGATTACCCTCCTGGATCAAATCAAGGAAGGAAAGACCCCTTCCCACATAACGCTTTGCAATGCTTACAACAAGCCTGAGATTGGATTCAGCTAAGATACGTTTGGCATCCTCATCACCCTCGGCAATCTTTTTGGCAAGCTCAATTTCATCCGCCATGGTAAGGAGGGGGTAGTTGCCGATCTCCTTGAGGTATAGATGGACAGGGTCATCGGACATGCTATAGGACTGGGTTAAAGCTTCAACCTCAAGCTGGGCATCCTCAGCATCATCATCCAGCTCCAGAAGAATTTCCTCACTGGGCTCTTCCTCTTCGCTTGTATGTAAGACAACAATATTGTAAGCTTCCAGCCGCTCATATATTTTATCAATCTGATTATTATCTAAATTTAACTCACTGATTAGAGTATTCACCTTTTCGGCTTCTAAAATTCCCTTCTGCTTGTTCGCAAAAGCCAACAGTTCACGGAACTTGTCCTCTAACACATCGTGATTCGTTTGATCGTTCATAATGGTTCCTCCATCTTTGGATTAAAAAATTGCACTAGCTAATATTATAACATATGGTTGCTAAGAATGAAACATGAAATTTCATTTGACGATATAAAATTTCCTGGGGTAATTGGAAATTTATATTCCACTTTAGCCAATTTTTATCCTGGGGGATTGTAATTTAGAAACCAAAAAAGTTATAATAGAATAAAACGGATTGGAGGCAATGGTATGAAGAGGGTTGAAATCATATTGTTATCCACATGCACCTTTTTGGCCGGCTTAGTGCTGGGATTTCTGATTGCACCTGTTAAAAAGGGATTGGAGATTGGTAATAACAGCGGAAATACTAACAATTATAATTATGGTAACAACGAAAAGCAGGATGAGGAATTAGAGTAAGGGAGAAGAACAGCGGGATATAAAAAAGAAGGGTGAAACCGTATTGATGCAGAATGGGGTTTCACCCTTTGCAGCGCCTGTACCTTTTTAGAAAGGAAAACAAGGCAGGCTATTTATGTTTTGTTTATGCTTCTTTTACAACAGGCATCTCATCAAAGCCTTTCTGAAGATCAGCATCCGTAGGGATATAGTCGGACATAGTACCGTTTAGGTAAGCGTTGTATGCAGTCATATCAAAGTAACCTGTGCCAGTAAGACCAAATAGAATAGTCTTGGCTTCCCCGGTTTCCTTGCATCTTAATGCTTCATCGATGGCACTTCGTATGGCATGGGCGGATTCAGGAGCTGGAAGTATAGTTTCCTGCTTTGCAAAGAATACAGCTGCTTCGAAAACCTTAGTCTGTTCTACTGCAACGGCTTCCATATATCCGTCGTGGTACAGCTTTGACAGGATCGGAGACATTCCATGGTATCTAAGTCCACCGGCGTGGTTGGCAGAAGGCATGAAGCTGCTTCCTAAGGTATACATCTTAGCCAAAGGTGTAACCCTGCCGGTATCACAGAAGTCATAAGCATATCTGCCCCTGGTAAAGGATGGACAGGAAGCCGGCTCAACGGCTACGATTCTTGGATTAGCTCTACCTAATAATTTGTCCTGCATGAAAGGAGCGATTAAGCCTCCCAGGTTGGAACCGCCGCCTGCGCAGCCGATGACAATATCAGGATATTCATCTAGCATTTCCATCGCTAATTTTGATTCCAGACCAATGATGGATTGATGTAATAATACCTGGTTTAATACGGAACCCAGTACATAACGTGTATTAGGTGTGGTAACAGCCTTTTCCACTGCTTCAGAGATAGCGCAGCCAAGGCTTCCCCCGGTGGTAGGATCCTTCGATAAAATCATTTTGCCGACCTCGGTCGTATTACTCGGGCTGGGAATAATATCAGCATCAAAGGTTCTCATAACAGACTGGCGGAAAGGCTTTTGCTCATAAGAAACCTTGACCATATATACGGTTAAGGGAAGGTTATAATAAGAGCATGCTTCTGATAAAGCAGTGCCCCACTGTCCGGCACCTGTTTCCGTGGTAAGTCCGGCTAACCCCTGTTCTTTTGCATAATAGGCCTGAGCAACCGCGGAGTTTAATTTATGGCTGCCGGAGGTATTATTTCCTTCAAATTTATAGTAGATTTTTGCCGGTGTGCCGAGAGCTTTTTCAAGGTTGTATGCACGGATCAGCGGTGAGGGGCGGTACATCTTATAAAAATCCTGTACCTCCTCCGGAATATCGATATACCTGGTGGTGCTGTCCAGTTCCTGCTGTGCCAGTTTTTCGCAGAAGACCGGATAGAGCTCCTCCACCTTAGCAGGTTCATGGGTTCCGGGATTCAGAAGCGGGGCTGGCTGTTCCTTCATATCAGCCCTCAGGTTATACCATTGCTTTGGCATCTGGTCCTCGGTTAAATAGAGTCTGTGCGGAATTTTCTTTGACATAATAATGTCCCCTTTCTTTGGATTATAATATGTGTAGGTCCAGCTCCTTTACTGAACAGTATTGCTTCAAATACAGAAGCTAACCTGAAATGGGTTCGGTAAATACTAAAATTGTATTTATGGATAAATGTTGAGGTTCAAATGCAAGCTGTTGCAGGAAACTATAAAAAGGTATAAAAAAAGCTTTCGTCACAGTATTTCTACTGGGACAAAAGCTATAGCAGCTCCTGCGGTACCACCCGGCTTGGTGCAAAAGCACCCACTCCTTCCATATACCTTCATATATGCTCCCTTCTTAACGGATGGAGATTCCGTTGGGCATTACTTGACAATGAACTGTCTTTCTTCCCACCCTCATAAGTCCATTCAATATAGTCTTATTACTGCAATTCCACCATCTGCAGCTCTCTGGAAATAAAAGCAATATTTACTACTCTTACTCAACGGTTTGCAATTTTATACAGTATTACGATAGAAATATAAATTAGGTATACAACTAATCTATAAAATTATAAGAATTAGTATACATTTAAATATAATAGTTTGTCAACGAAAATAAATATTTAACGTGACAGCGTTAAATGAATTTTTTAAGTCCCCAAAGGAAATTTACTTTTGCATTTAACCTTTAAAGTGGTGATATTCCTTTAAAAATATTTCTTGACAATTAATTCGTAAAAATATATAATCAACTAGCGTGCAGATTCCTGCATGCTATGTATTTTTTGTGCGCTTTTTGCGGATGCTATTTTTTGTCCTGTGGATATCCCTTATCCTATGGATAGTTTTTGCCCGTTGTGTACAAAAAAACGAAAACCACAGAACTTTTTATAATAAGGTAAAGGTTAAGATAGGATGCTTGACCATAATAATTTTCAGGAGGTGAAAAATTAATGCCCACATTTAACCAATTAGTAAGAAAAGGTAGACAGACCATGGAGAAGAAATCTACAGCTCCTGCTTTACAAAAAGGCTTTAACTCCTTAAGTAAAAGAGCTACTGACGTATCCGCTCCTCAGAAGAGAGGTGTTTGTACAGCAGTTAGAACAGCTACTCCTAAGAAACCTAACTCAGCGCTTCGTAAAATTGCCAGAGTTCGTTTATCAAACGGAATCGAGGTAACAAGCTATATCCCTGGTGAAGGCCACAACCTTCAGGAGCACAGCGTTGTACTGATCAGAGGTGGAAGGGTAAAGGACCTACCAGGTACCCGTTACCACATCATCAGAGGTACACTTGATACCGCAGGTGTTGCTAAGAGAAGGCAGGCTCGTTCCAAATACGGTGCTAAGAGGCCTAAGGCAGCAGCTAAATAATTAAGCCGATTAAAATCGTATTTTAATTGCAAATAATCTAATTGAACAGTTAAGTGCCGGATTAATTTTTCATTCCCGTTTGATTTGTATTTCTGTGGGTCCAAGTTAAAAAGCAGTAAAATGCTTGGTGATTTTTTAAATCACTTACGGAAAAGAAGTTAAACTGAGCACGATCACAATGAAGCATGAAGCTTCACAATAAAATTGAAACTTCACAATGAAGTCATAACTTCATAGGAAGTATGGAGCTTCACCAAAAGAATTGTGAGTACCGTTGAATTAATTGACTGACGAAAGAACATTTTCGTTAAGTATCGTTAAGGAGGGAAGAAACGTGCCTAGAAAAGGACATATAGCAAGAAGAGATGTATTACCGGATCCTTTATACAAGAGCAAGGTTGTGACAAAGCTGATCAACAACATCATGCTTGACGGTAAGAAGGGAACAGCCCAGAAGATCGTTTATGGTGCATTTGACAGGATCGCAGCTAAGACCGGTAAGGATGCCGTAGAGGTATTTGAAGAGGCAATGAATAATATCATGCCTGTATTGGAAGTTAAGGCTAGACGTATCGGTGGTGCAACCTACCAGGTACCCATCGAGGTAAGACCGGAAAGAAGACAAACCCTTGCACTTCGTTGGATCACCATCTTTACACGTAAAAGAGGCGAGAAGACAATGCAGGAGAGACTTGCAAATGAGATCATGGACGCAGCTAACAGTACCGGTGCATCCGTGAAGAGAAAAGAAGATATGCATAAAATGGCAGACGCTAATAAGGCATTTGCTCACTACAGATGGTAAAAATAAATTGAGATTTATTATTTTTTGTTAAAGATGGATTGCCTGCAGAGGAATTAACATAGTTCCTTGCCGGGAATTCGTTTGTCAAGAATTAAGGAGGAATTATCCTTGGCAGGAAGAGAATATCCGTTAGAGAGAACCAGAAATATCGGTATTATGGCGCATATTGACGCAGGTAAGACTACTCTTACCGAGCGTATCTTGTACTATACCGGTGTTAACTACAAAATTGGTGATACTCACGAGGGTACTGCAACCATGGACTGGATGGAGCAGGAACAGGAGAGAGGTATCACGATTACATCAGCGGCTACCACATGTCACTGGACACAAGAGTTTGAGCACAAGAAGATTCCCGGCGCATTTGAGCACCGTGTCAACATCATCGATACACCTGGACACGTAGACTTCACAGTTGAGGTTGAGCGTTCCTTACGTGTACTTGATAGTGCTGTCGGTGTGTTTTGTGCAAAGGGCGGTGTTGAACCCCAGTCCGAGACAGTATGGCGTCAGGCTGATAAATACAACGTTCCGAGAATGGCGTTCGTTAATAAAATGGACATTTCCGGCGCAGATTTCTTCAACGTTGTAAGCATGATCAAGAGCAGGTTGGGCAAGAATGCAGTTCCAATCCAGTTACCGATCGGCAAAGAAGACACCTTCAAGGGAGTTATCGATTTATTCGAGATGAAGGCTTATTATTATATGGATGATAAGGGCGAGCAGATCGAGATCAAAGATATTCCTGAGGATATGAAGGATGAGGCAGAATTATACAGGGCAGCAATGATTGAGTCCATCTGTGAGACAGATGATGACCTGATTGAGAAATTCTTAGAGGGCGAGGAGCCTACAACAGAGGAATTAAAGGCTGGATTAAGAAGAGCTACGATCAGTACTCAGGTCATTCCCGTACTCTGTGGTTCTGCATATAGAAATAAAGGTGTACAGAAATTACTGGATGCTGTTATTGAGTACATGCCGGCACCTACTGATATCCCTGATATCAAGGGTGTTGATGAGAACGGCAATGAGATCCACAAGAAATCTTCTGATGAAGAACCTTTTGCGGCATTGGCATTTAAGATTATGGCCGATCCATTCGTTGGAAAGCTGGCTTTCTTTAGAGTTTACTCCGGTACCCTGAATTCAGGTTCCTACGTATTAAACTCCACAAAGAATAAGAAGGAGCGTGTTGGACGTATTCTTCAGATGCATGCTAATAAGAGGGAAGACCTTGAGAAGGTTTACTCCGGTGATATCGCAGCTGCAGTAGGCTTAAAGGGTACTACAACAGGTGATACACTTTGTGATGAAAAGCATTTTGTAATCTTAGAGTCCATGGAATTCCCTGAACCGGTTATTAATGTAGCTATCGAGCCTAAGACAAAGGCTGGTCAGGACAAGATGGGTGAAGCTTTAGCAAAGCTTGCTGAAGAAGATCCTACCTTCAGGACTTATACCGATGAAGAAACGGGACAGACCATTATTGCAGGTATGGGCGAGCTTCATCTTGAAATTATCGTAGACAGACTTCTGCGTGAGTTTAAAGTAGAGGCTAACGTTGGTGCACCTCAGGTTGCATACAAGGAAGGCTTCACTAAGACCGTTGAGGTTGACAGCAAATATGCTAAGCAGTCCGGTGGCCGTGGCCAGTACGGACACTGTAAGGTCCGCTTTGAGCCTATGGATGCGAATGCAGAGAAAACCTACGAATTCGTTAACGCAATTGTTGGTGGTGCGATTCCTAAGGAATACATCCCTGCAGTTGATGCCGGTATCCAGGATGCTACCAAGGCCGGTGTGCTTGGCGGATATCCGGTGCTGGGTATCAAGGCTACCTGCTATGATGGTTCTTACCATGAGGTCGACTCCAGTGAAATGGCGTTCAAGATTGCCGGTTCCATGGCCTTCAAGGCTGCGATGCTCAAGGGTGGCGCCGTACTGCTTGAGCCTATCATGAGGGTAGAGGTTACTGTTCCTGAGGATTACATGGGTGACGTAATCGGTGATATCAGCTCCCGCCGTGGCCGTATTGAAGGCACGGAGGATATCAATGGTACCAAGTTGATCAGAGGATTTGTTCCGTTGTCTGAGATGTTCGGATACTCAACAACCCTCCGTTCCAAGACACAGGGCCGTGGTGCTTACTCCATGTTCTTCGCGTCTTACGAACAAGTTCCAAAGAGCGTACAAGAGAAAGTTTTATCTACAAAGACTAAATAAGCTACAATCGAATTAAAAATATGTGTATATCAATCTTTGTGCTTGAAAATATTTCTTACTTGAAATATAATAGGGCATATGAGGCAATATAAACAAGCCCTTTAGAGGAGGACAAAAGTAGTCTCCAGGGCATAAACATTTGCTAATAGCATAAATTTTAAAGGAGGACGTTAAAAAATGGCTAAGGCTAAATTTAACAGATCAAAACCACATTGTAATATCGGTACCATCGGTCACGTTGACCATGGTAAAACAACACTTACAGCAGCGATCACAAAAACTCTTCATGAGAGATTAGGTACTGGCGAAGCAGTTGCATTCGACCAGATCGACAAGGCTCCGGAAGAGAAGGCAAGAGGTATCACAATATCCACATCCCACGTTGAGTACGAGTCAAAGGCTCGTCACTATGCACACGTTGACTGCCCAGGACATGCTGACTACGTTAAGAACATGATCACTGGTGCTGCTCAGATGGACGGTGCTATCCTCGTTGTTGCTGCTACCGACGGTGTTATGGCTCAGACAAAAGAGCACATCTTACTTTCCCGTCAGGTAGGTGTACCTTATATCGTAGTATTCATGAATAAGTGTGATATGGTTGATGATCCGGAGTTACTTGAATTAGTAGAGATGGAAATCAGAGACCTTTTAAATGAGTATGAGTTCCCTGGCGATGATACTCCTATCATCCAAGGTTCTGCTCTTAAGGCTCTTGAAGATCCTTCAAGCGCTTGGGGTGACAAGATCGTTGAGTTATTTGATGCAGTTGATACTTGGATTCCGGATCCTCAGAGAGAGACAGATAAGCCTTTCTTAATGCCTGTAGAGGACGTATTCTCCATCACTGGCCGTGGTACAGTTGCTACCGGCCGTGTTGAGCGTGGTGTTCTTCATGTATCTGAGGAAGTTGAAATCGTTGGTATCAAGGAAGAGACACGTAAAGTTGTTTGTACCGGTATCGAGATGTTCCGTAAGCTTCTTGATGAGGCTCAGGCTGGTGATAACATCGGTGCACTTCTTCGTGGTGTTCAGAGAAACGAAATCGAAAGAGGACAGGTTCTTTGCAAACCAGGCTCAATCAAGTGCCACAAGAAATTCACTGCTCAGGTTTACGTTTTAACAAAAGAAGAAGGTGGACGTCATACTCCTTTCTTCAACAACTACAGACCTCAGTTCTATTTCAGGACAACTGACGTAACTGGTGTTTGCAACCTTCCTGCAGGTGTAGAGATGTGTATGCCTGGCGATAACATTGAGATGTCAATCGAACTGATCCATCCAATCGCTATGGAGCAAGGTTTAGGCTTCGCTATCCGTGAGGGTGGTAGAACAGTAGGTTCCGGTAAGGTTGCTACTATCGTTGAATAATAATAACTAATAAGACCCCAAGCCCTTGATATAAGGACTTGGGGTTTTTTGTCGTCTATAGGTGTTCTGGGCAATATGGACCATGGCACTTAACTTAAGGATACAGGCAATTTCGCCGATATATATTTAAGGCATGTCTGAAAACTCATTGTACCGTTTGATCGCCCCAGTTTGCGGTATGCCCTAAAAGCGCGCTAAGCGTCTACATTTTGTTATGGGCTATATCGTAGTGCAGCTTAACGTTATACAATAGGGCTGATAAAAAACGAAGCACCAGACCGGTTGCCATGATGGTAACAGGTGCTAAGGCCATATAGGGGCCGACGCTGTCGGAGCGGCTGTAGTACAGCTGCCATAAGCACATTAGGAAAAGTGCGGTCACATAGGAAGCAGAGTTGGATACATAACCAGCTTTAGAGTACTTATATTTTTCCTTCAGGTAATTTAATGAAAAGGAGGAATCCTGTGTGATGCTGGCCAGAAGCTGGCTTGGATAACGCTTTGCATAATCCTGGAGGGCGAATTTTAGGATGGGGGGAAGCACATTAAGCAGCAACAGAATATACAGTGGGGAGGCGGGATATCTAAAATATGCTAAATATGAGGCAGCAATGCCAAGCAGAAGGCTTATGACAGCCTTGCTGATTATAAGTGCCCGGTAGCTGGCAATTGCCCGGATTTCTTTTTTCATTACAGTTGCAGTAGGGTTCATAGTAAGCTCCTTTAGGTGGCGATAGAAGTAAAAATTTATACCGATAAAACGGATCACTCCTGTTATTATTATAATACATTTCCAGATAAGCCTCAATTCTTAAGTTAAAAAACTCGGAAAAGGGCCTAAAAGCAAACTTTTGAAAATTTCCTTTGAAAAAATCGAATATTATGTATATAATATATTCGTATATGTTTAAGTTGCCGAAGATTGGAAGAAAATAATATTATACATCTACCTGAGTTCGTGATCATCAAATTAAATTGTAATCTCGGCAAAAATCAAAGGAAGGTACTTATCATGCAGATGCATGGAAAGGAAAGGAGATATATTATGTTAGGCAGTGATATCGGTATTGATTTAGGTACAGCCAGTGTATTAGTTTATATAAAGGGTAAGGGAGTTGTGTTAAAGGAGCCATCTGTTGTGGCCTTTGACAGGGATTCCAATAAAATAAAAGCAATTGGTGAGGAAGCAAGGCTGATGCTCGGTAGGACACCGGGAAATATAGTAGCGGTACGTCCTTTAAGACAGGGCGTTATTTCAGATTATACAGTAACTGAAAAGATGCTAAAATATTTTATCCAGAAGGCCGTTGGCAAGCAGAGGTTCAGAAAACCAAGAATCAGTGTCTGCGTACCGAGCGGTGTAACTGAGGTTGAGAAAAAAGCAGTAGAGGATGCTACCTATGCAGCAGGGGCGAGGGAGGTTGCTATTATTGAGGAACCCATCGCAGCAGCCATAGGTGCAGGTATTGATATATCCAGACCCTGCGGCAACATGATTGTAGATATCGGAGGCGGTACGACGGATATTGCAGTAATCTCCCTGGGAGGTACAGTAGTAAGCACGTCCGTAAAGATTGCCGGTGATGATTTTGACGACGCTATTGTAAGATATATGAGAAAGAAGCATAATCTGCTGATCGGTGAAAGAACAGCGGAGGATATTAAGATAAAGATTGGTTCGGCCTACCGCAGGCCGGAGTCCATCTCCATGGCAGTGAGGGGGCGTAACCTGGTAACCGGTCTTCCAAAGACAATCGAGGTTTCTTCTGAGGAAACAGAAGAAGCTTTAAGGGAAACCACCTCCCAGATCGTAGAAGCGGTACACAGTGTATTAGAGAAGACCCCCCCGGAGCTTGCAGCGGATATTGCCGACAGGGGTATTGTATTAACTGGCGGCGGATGCCTGTTATATGGCCTGGAGCAGTTAATCGAGGAGAAGACGGGAATCACGACTATGACAGCGGAGGAGCCTATGACAGCCGTTGCGATTGGCACAGGCAAATTCGTAGAATTCCTCTCCGGAAAAAGAGATTAAGGAAAATAAGTCTGCTCAGGAGCCGGCACTAATTTTATGAAAATAGCTGCGGTTTTTGAGTTCGCAATTACCTAAAGAAGAAAAAGTGATAGAAAGGGGTGGATAGCATGGTAAGAGGTCTGTTTACAGCCTATACGGGAATGTCCAACGAACAAAAAAGGCTGGATATTATCTCGAATAATATCGCAAATGCTGCTACAACCGGTTACAAGGTACAGAACGTAACGAGCCAATCCTTTGATGATTTGCTCACGATTAAGATAAAGGACTCCTCAGAGGCCTATAACGACCGGCCAATCGGGTATATGAGCCTAGGTGTTAAGATTGGGGAAACCTATACGGATTATAGGCAGGGCTCCCTCAAGCAGACGGGGAATACCTATGATCTTGCGTTAGAAGGTAATGGGTTTTTTACTCTGGAAGTAATGGACAAGGCAGGCAATATAAACACACAATACACACGGAATGGCTCATTTACCATGACAAAGGACGGCCAGCTCGTGGACGAAGACGGAAACTACCTTATGGGTGAAAGCGGTGGGATCACAATTCCCACGGATGCAGCCGATGTGGTTATTGATGCAACCGGTGCAATCTACGCGGATGGCGTTTATGTGGACACCCTGAAAATATCAGATTTTGAAGATTATAACTATTTGATTAATGTAGGAGATACCAGGTACGGGACGCTGGAGGGTGCTGTAGAAATTGCAGGAAACACGGCAGTAAGGCAGGGTTATACCGAGCAGTCCAATGTGAATGTAGTATCCCAGATGGTAAACATGATTAATATCACAAGGGCCTATGAGGCAAACCAGAAGATGATATCATCCGTTGATAAGACACTTGAGCTGGCAGCGAATTCTGTTGGCCGTGTATAGTGTTAGGTTGGAGGAATAGCTTATGATGAGAGCGTTATGGACGGCGGCGTCCGGAATGACAAGTCAGCAGACCAATGTTGATGTTATATCAAACAACTTGGCAAATATTAATACTACAGGATATAAGAAGCAGACAGCGGAATTTAAAACTTTACTGTATCAGACTATACAGGAGCAATCCACGGACCGTAACGGTGATCCGAAGCCCATGGGAATACAGGTAGGCTTGGGAGTCCGTAATTCCGCTATTGCAACACAGTATACCCAGGGTGCATTTTCAGAGACAGGGA
>JARKQP010000832.1 GCA_029974875.1 Mobilitalea sp. | reverse complement strand
TCCCTTCTCAACAGCCGTTGCCTTGCCCTTTTTATCAATGACAATAATGGATTTCTTCGTGGTTTTCCATATAACCGCTGCCGGATCCAGACCTTCTGCCTTTACACTAAGGCTGATGCTTTCTCCTACCTTCATCGTCTGGCGGCTATAGCCAATGATATTAAGTGACGGTTTTTTCACTGTAATCTTAGTGGCAATGGTCTTAGACTTGTTGCTATATAACCTGATTGTTGTATATATGGTCACCGTACCTGCTTTGACCGCAGTGATCTTACCCTTACTGTCCACTGTTGCAATCTTTTTATTGCTTGGTTTGTAGGTTACCGTCACGGCGCCGACTGCAGGATTCGAGGTCTTATCCTCCAATGCCGCTACCAGCTCCAGCGTAGGCGGAAGTGAGATTTCCATCTGCCCATTCCTATCTACACTGCCCCCCACATAAATGGTAGTCACGGAAGGCGTGACGATTACCTGGTTAAGCAGGCTGGTGATGGCGCTATTGTCTGCCGCCTTAGTCATAAGAACATAATCCGAGCAGTGCAAAAGCTCCATGGTTACATAACCCTCCGCATCCACATGATACCCTGAGCTGTAAGGCAGGGTCTCAAGCTTATTTGTCTGCGGATTGTAATGATACAGATAAATTATGCTGTCTCTGGCATCTGTCAGGTCACCAACATACACCCTCACTGATGCCTGTGACGGAAGTACTCCGTCATGGCCAAAGCTGATGATTAAGGCATTTGGCCCACCTGTTAATTCCTGGCTCAGCTCCTTCTGGTCCTCTACTTTTTTCACGGAGAGGGAAAGGTTGATGTCCGTCAGGCTCCTGCCGGAACTTACCAGGTTTTGCGGACCCAATTTCCAGGAATACAATTCCCGTCCGGCTTCATTCTTTACAGAAACATTGATATCCGTGCCGTTCTCCTTTGCCTTGGCAAGCAATTCCTTCGGCAGCTTCAGGTTGGTATGTGCCAGGTGCTCCTCTGTCAGCGCACTGTCAGGAATATTGACAGAGATATTAACTTCACTGATCTTTTTTGACTGTATCTCATCGATCAGTTTATCTGATACGATGGGGATTTCTACATTCCCACCCTCTGCCGCGGCATTTTTGAAAAGCTCCTCAAGCTGCTTTGCATCATAACTTGCTGACAGCTTCATGATGCTCTGCTCCGTCGTAACCTGAAGGGTGGCTCCGGCTGTATTTCCTTTGCCCTTCACCTCTTCCTTCACAGGAGCCGGTGTAGGCTTTGCCGTGCCGGACGGTACATAAGCCGGGGGTACAGGCGTCGGGTCTGTCGTGGACGCTGCTGCCAGGAAGGTAATCCGCTTCTCGGCAAGGATGGAATCCAGGAATCCATCCGCTACCTGAACCGCCTTTACCGTCACAGTTTCCGCCCTATTAGAGCTCGCCGCGATCCGGAATTCTCCCAGGTACAGTGTACCATGCGCCTTTGGATCCGTTCCATCGGTCGTGTAGTAGATTGCAGAGCCTGTGGCCGTAGAGACAAAGGACACCTTAACAACCGTCCTGTTTGCCAGGGCTGTCGTATCTGCAGGATCTGTTACAATGACCGGCGCCGGCATTGGTTTCGGTTCTTCCGTGCCTTGTGCTGCTAAAAATACTACACTCGCCTGCGCAACATTAGAATCGATCATGCCTTCCACTACTTCAATAGCTTTTATAACCTTGACCTCAGCCTCTTGCGAGTTAGCCCTGACTGAAAATTCTCCGCTATATTGCATGGAACTTGTAGTAGGAGTAGTTCCGTCTGTTGTATAGTAAATTGTTCCTGTTATTGCTGATCCCGATACTGATGATACTATCGTAACATTAACTGCTGCATCATTGGCGACGGGACCGGCCTGATCCAAGCGGATCACCGGGGCAGGTACCTGATTATCAGCAGGTGCTGCCAGGAAGGTAACTTCCTTTGTAGTAACGGGAGAATCCACATAACCAGGTGCTACAGCAATTACTCTTATTAAATAAGTCTGGCCCAGTTCACCTTGGGCGGCAAGGACCAATGGTGCAGTGTATTCCATAGAGCTTGCGTCAGGTGTTGATCCATCTGTCGTATAATAAATCCTTGAACCCGCTACAACTGAATCAATCATTACTAATACAATGCTATCATTAGCTACTGCTGTTGTATCAACCGGGCTTGTTATAATCACCGGTGCCGGCAGCTGTCCCGGCTCTTCTTCTGCCTTTAAGAAGGTTATCGTCTTTTCGGCTATTTCTGAATCCGAGTATCCGGGGATTATCTCAATTGCTTTTACTACGAAGGTTTCCCCGGCAGTATTCGTTGTTTTCAGCTGGAAGGCTCCAGTGTATTTGGTCGAACCTGCTGTTGGATTAGTTCCGTCGGTTGTATAATAGATTGCTGATTCTGCTACTGCGGATGCTGAGGTGATCGTTACATCTACAGTATCTCCATTTGGTACAGCGCTTTCATTAACAGCATTTGTTGTAATATTTGGTGTTTGCGCCTTTGTGCTGGTGCTATTGAACACCTCCAAAAGCTCCGCCTCTGTCAAGGCACGGTCAAAAATCATGTATTTGCTCATGATCACGCCTGTGAGCGGCTCATTACTGTAACCAGTCATACCAATGCTGTTATATGGTGCCGATGGGTTGGTGAGCTTCGCTGCGGCAGGTACCGTCACAGCTGTCGACGTATACTTTACACCGTTAACCGTCAGCAGGCCCTTCGCAGAGGATCCGGTGGTGTCAATGGAATAAGCCACCTCTGTCCACCTGCCTTGCGGGAACAGGGTATTTGCATTTGTTCCAAGGTTAAAGCTAGTTTCGGTGCCATTATGATAGACAGTCAGTCCCGATGCCGTGTTAATAAACATGCCATCGCTGGCCCAGTCATTTGCATTCTTGCCCCAGAAAAGGCTGCCTGGAGCTGACATATCACCTGTTCTCTTAACCTTGAATACAATGGTCATTTCTGGATTTATAAGCTTTACGGTACTAGGAAGCTTAATATAATTTGCACCGGTAAATGAAAATCCTTCCTCTGACCACGCGCCTGCGTCGATGGTTCCGTTAATGGCGGTATCATTTGCATTCTTGGAATAATCCTTCATGGCGCCGGACGTACCTGATCCGTCAAACTTATAATACAATACTAAATCTTCCGAGGTAACCGGTTTTCTGCCAGTTACAGTTACAGGAACCGTGACCACTTTGGAGGGATCACCCGGGGTAGCCTTTACGGTCAGACTATCGGCAGCTTCGTCTTCCGCTACTGTCAAATAACCGTTCGTATCGATTGATGTGCCGGCCCCGCCGCCCTCTACGCTCCATATTACACCCTGTAATGATGCAGGTGCGTTAATATGCGTGACAACTGCATTAAACTTGAAGCCCTTACCTTTTTCAACCGAAGCCGTCAGCGGAGTGACTTCAATACTTGTGATTTCAAACACCTGGACCGTCGATGTTCCAAACTTTTTCGGATCCTCGGTAGACGTTGCCGTCACGGTTAGCGTAAGTGCTGTCTCATCGGGGGCGACCGCCAACTCGCCAGTTGAAGCGTCGATGCTTGTGCCGGCGGAGTCAGCTCCTGTGAGGGACCATGTCACGGTTTTAGGAGTTGTATCGCCAATAACGCGGACATTTTCCGTAAACTTCTGTGTTTGGCCTTTCAGCACAAATGCTGGTGACGGCGAGACGCTGACATCTACAACGCTGTCCGTATCTACCGTATTGTCGACCAGCGTGCTTATGATCAGCAGTTCATGGGCTGCGCCATCAGCTAAATCATAGCTGACCTCCGTGAATGCATTTCTATCCGTAATGGTAATGATATCGCCTTGGAGAACATTGTCCACACGGACGTTGTATTCACCTGGAGCAAATCCCCTAAGCTTCACGCTGCCGGTATGGGCCGTACCCACTACGTTTTTCAGGGATAGCTTGATTGCGTCATAATTCTCGTGGATTTTTGCTGAGGTATACTGGTCGTGGATCAGTTCAACCTGAACCCTGTCGCCAACCACATTAAGGCGTCTGAATAAGCCGTCCTTCGGAGTGACATCATAGGTTCTTGCAGGTTCTTCTTTGGTATAGTCAGCTGTGCCGTAGGCTACTTCGCATCCATAACCGGCCAGGCCAAATGACGGATCATCCGGCACGATATCGGAGCTTAGTAATTGGATCCCGGCCCAAAGGGAAATATCCGCTTCGGCACTGGTGGAGTACGGGAAGCCTTGATTCCAGTTGTAGGGATGTGTCGGCTTGATATTGCCCCATACGGTGCCCAATACACCCTTGCCTGTTACTGCACTGTTGTTCGGGCCAACGTTGATTTCCGGCTGACCGGACTGGATATGGACAAAGGGAGACATTTTGGCGGGATACACCATCCTCCACATATCCTGTGAGTATTGGCCATTGCCGTTATAATCCCTAGGTCTGTCATCGGCATAATTGAAGAACCAGTCGGTATAGGCCTTGGCCTGGAGCCCTACTGCGTATTGGAACATCCACCAGTCATTACCGGCAGGGCGTCCTGTCGTCTGCAAGTACCAAACCGGGGTCTTACCGATCCACGCAAGGCATTTGTCGACTGTCTGCTGCATTTTGTCAATCCGGTTAGCCGCAGTTGCAAAATTCCGCAGGTTGAAGTATGCGCCTTCTTCACCGGTATTATCCACGGAAAATTCGGATCCAAAGGGATAGGCCTGCCGGGCAATATTGTTGCCTTTTTGGGTGGATGCATTCTGGATGTCAGCGGCATAAGCGGTCAGACCCTCTGCATTCAGCGCAGCAACCATGTCCGCCAAGGTCTGTTCGCCCATAACACCGGTACCGCCCGAGGAAACCTCTATACCACGCTTGGCAACAATGGCTGCCACCTTCAGATACCAGGTAGCCTCGTGCTTGAAGGTAGTGATATCGGGGTATCGGGATGCAATTTGGTACATGGAGAAAAATTGGTTGTACACACGTGCATAGTTGTATACACGCATAACCTTGTTCACCGGGTCTGATCCATAGCCCCAGCCGCCGGTGTTGTTACAGCAATGCACGCAGAGGTAACCTTCCAGAGGATCTCCAAATGGCTGGACCTGATATTTATAAACATGCTCAACAAGGTTTGTGTCCAGCACGTCTATTTCCCGCTTAACAGGTAAATAGATGTTTTTTGCAGCTAAGAAGTCAGGCGCGTCATAATACTGCTCATAATCTGAGTTGCTGCAGTAGAAGGAATTGCCCGAATGGACACCCGCAACACCTGTAACGTTGTTCATTTCCAAAAATGCATATCTATGCTGGCTGGCAAAAGTCTTTAACTGGGAGGCAGAGCCTGCAAGGATTGCATCCGTACGCTCGTCTGAAAGCCACAGTTCATCGACAATGAAATCGGCACGCCGCTGGATTGCGTCCGCAAGGGGCTCCATAATCCAGAATTGCAGAACGGTCTTTTTTCCGCCATCATAGGTCACAGTAATGTCATTACGGCCGAGTTTTCTAAATTTAATGTCATAAACATTATGTGTACCTGTACTCTTTGCTAAATTCTTTGTGATGATTGCCATGTTCTCCGGGTTAAATACTGCAGGTGCCGGTGGCTCAGGCGTTGTATCTGTTACACTTTCAATAATCTTGACCGTGCGCAGATCAACCTCAGCGATATTATCCATAGGCATAACCATGCCAGGCTTAACAACGGGAGCAATCAGCCCCTGCTCTTCGAGAATATCGTTAATGCCAAGATAATCACTTGTCTTGAAGATGCGGAAGGAAAGCGTTTTCTCCTCGCCTCCACCCAAGGTCAGGCTTGTGTGGGGGAGATAACCCTGGTCAAAATTTCCATTCGCTGTATCTGTTGCGATACCGGAGCTGTAAATAAAGAATTCCTCCGGCATATTGGTATAATAGTCCTGTGTGGAGATATAACGCCGGTACTCCAGCTTTGCATCGGTGGAGGAATCAGGGATGAACACAAGCTTGTCACCACCGCCGCCGCCCCGCTCAACAGAAATGTAGGAGCTATTGTATGAGACATAGTTGGAAGCATGGGTTGTATAGTTTTCGTACGGTGAATCCGCTTGCCAGTGTGCATTCCATGTTATTGGCAGTGAAATATCTTTGAATGTAATAGAATCACTGCCCGTATTCTTGATGTGGATATCAAACTGGACATAGTCGTCACCGGTGCTTGCATCGGTTTTCAAGGAATACGCCTCATTGACGGTAAAATCCTTGATACCGCCGGTATTCGTTGACGGTTTTGTGTAGCTGATGTTGATTTTTTTCTCCGTTTCATCAAGACCCATCTCACGGCTGTCGCCAGATTGACCGGTACTGGCCGTTGTGGCTGCGCCAGTTCCGACCTGATAACGGAATTTCAGCTCGCCAAGATATCTATTAATACCCATCTCAACGCGGATCTGATCTTCGTTAGAGACAAAGTTCATATTTGTATTTACACCATTGTTAACATATAAGGCTTTGATATTACCTTGGCTACCTGAGGTCAAGGTAAAGGTGTTGTTTGCGATGGTATAGTTATAGTCCTGACTCCCGATGCCCACAAGGTTGAAGTGGACATTGGCACTGCCTTCCGGTGTCCACATCCCACAATACCCAATTGTAAATGCGTTACCAAGCGGCTTATTATTAATGATCGTTGTAATCTGGGCTGCATTTGCAACTCTCCAGTACGCATATCCATATCTCTTAACAGTGATCATATCACCTTTGAGAATTACACGCAGGTTGTACCAGGTTCCCACTCCAACACTCGCAGAGCCGGTGTGCAAAACTGTATCTATGCCATTTACAACCTTACCCACAGTGATATTGTTACTGCTGCCGACCGTCTGTTTTACATAGTAGTAATTCAAGTAATCCTGATAGCGGAATACAACAGCACCGCTGGTTGCGCCTGTGTTAATGCGCATACCGATGGTATAGTCAATATCAGAATATTTGCCGCCATTATAGACCGCAAAATTGTCACTGGCTTTGGTCGAAGCTGCACACCTGTAGTAAGTGGTCCAAGAGCCAAGGTGCAAAGCTTCCGAAGCTGAATAGATATTCCAGGCGGTGCTTCCCGCATTGAAGGTCAGGCCTGAGTTCGTGCTCATAACCGGTGCGGCGGTTTGGTTTGTGATAGTTCTCCAATTGCCGGTACTGGTCCAATCACTGAGCGCCTCACCATTATTATAGGTCGCTGCTGTCACAGGATTGAGCTTAAAGGTATTGTAATAACCGTTAATCGGCTTAGCAATCTCTAGCTGGAACTCCGATAACACTACCGTGTAGTTCGCAAACTTGGTTGGATCCTGCGCTGCAGAAACTTTAATGTCGAGTGTCGCTGCAGTCTCAGCCAAATCTACAATAAGGGCACCAAACGAATTAATGGAGGTGCCGGCACTTTTGGCACTTGTAATTTCCCAGATCAGCTCCTTAGCATCATCAGGAATATTTGTTCCATTAACAGACGCGCTAAACACACTGGTTCTACCTTTTTGCACTTCTCCCGCAGGAGGCGTCAAGGTCACGCCGGTTATGTAATATACTGTCACCGTTGCTGAAGCAGTCTTTGTGGAATCAAGTTTAGACGTAGCAGTTACTGTCAGCGAATTCGCTGTTTCATCTGCACCGACTGTAAGCAGCCCGTCTTCACTAATCGTTGAGTCCTTACCGCCTGTAACAGTCCAGCTGACTGTCTGCTCCCCGCCGCCGACTGTAACTACATCCGCTGTAAAAGCTTGTGTCCGGCCAGTGGTAATTGCAGACAGCTGCGGTGTGACATTTATGCTAATAACAGCCGGATTTCTGGTTACTGTTACGCTCGCTGTTCCGGCTTTAGAATAATCGACAGTTGATGTTGCTGTAACTGTGAGTATGTCTTTGTCTTCATCAGCTGCAACCGTCAGAAGCCCGTTCTGTGTGATACTGGATTTGGTACTGTTTACAGACCATTCAACAGTTTTTGGAACATTGCTGTCGTCCACAGTAACATCCGCTAAAAATTGTTGTGTCATTGCTAAGTTTATGCTTGGTGCTGATGGACTGACAGTGACTGAATTAACAATTCCTGAAACAGCCACAAGTCCATGCTCAGCAGCACTCAGCTTAGCTGTAGCAGTGAAAACTTCTGATGCAGTGACAGTGGGGTTTTTCAGGACAAGCTTAGCCGCCCTGATAGCACTCCTCAGCATATCCATAGAGTCCGGTGTATAATAGGCCTCGTTTCTAGCCATGGCTGAGAGGATCCCTTCGTTCAATCCGGATTTGTATGGATCGAGCCTGCCCTGATAAACCTCAGTGGCCTCGCTCTCAGTGAGTTTACGTTTAAAGATCATATATTTGTTAAGTCTTATATTATTCATCCATTCATCAGGACCCCAGACATTAGCGCCGATTCCATAAGTGGTAGAGGTAGCGGCCATGGCACTCTGGGCTACCGCTGTGCTGGTTACGACGCCGTTCTTCATAATGAATCCTGTAGCTGCGGCCGTTCTGGCATCAACGGAATATGCAAATTCTACCGGCGCAGATGTATTGGGGAACATATCCGTGTAACTGGAGCCAAGCCTTGCAGAAACACCCGTTCCATTGTGGAAAACATTAGTAGCATTATTTATCCACAATCCATTGCCTGACCAGCTGCTTCTTCCACAGAAGAACACCTGGTTGCCGCTCATACTGCCTGTCCGTGTTCCTCTGAAAATAAATGTCATTTGCGGGTTGACAAGCTTCGCACTTGCGGGCAGCTGAATCCAGTTGCTGTTCGCACTTAGAAAATTAAAGCCATTGGCAGTCCACTGTGATGCGTTCACTGTTCCCTTGATGTTTGTATCAAGACCCTGTGGGGAATAGTCCTTCACAAAGGAATTATCGGGTCCCTTTTCATTTGTATCAAATATGTAGTGTAAGAGTAAATCATTCTTACTGAGCTCCATACTGAAGGGCAAATCCTGTACGGTAATTGGTTCCGTATCAAATTTCGAGTTATCTTCCTTCAATATTGCGGTTACAGTCAGAGTCTTAGCACCTTCGATATCGGCCACTGTCAGCAGTCCGCCGGGAGATATAGTAGTCCCGGCCTCCGTGTTGCCGCTTACTTCCCATGTAACTTCTGTAGATGCACCAATACCACCAACGGTTGCCCCCAGCTGTAAAGTATTACCTAATACAACAGGGCCGGCACCTGTTATGGTGACATCGCCAGCAGCTGCCATAGCAGAGGAGGGAAAACTTGACAGAACTAAAATAATGGCTAAAAATATACATAGAAACCTTTTTTTAAACATCCCTAACCCTCACTTTCATTAATAGTTAACGTTACTTTCACAGAGCATCAAAACATACGCCGTTCCCCTCCTTTCCCCTAAGGCTATCAGGCATTTATGAGCTACCCCCAACCCATTGGTTTTATTAAATTTCTTGGTACTAATTTTTTGTAATTTTTTTCCATCTGTACTAGCCTTATTATAGCATGGATTTCGATAAAACGTTTAATCTTTTTCTTTGTATTTTTCACAATCTTTTTTGGTAATTATATCCAATCAACTGTTATATTATTGGTTTTATATAGCATTTTTACTTATCTAAATTATTTCTTAAAATCTCACGGCTCATCCACTTGATTTATTCCTTTGTTAATCAACTTATTTCTTGTCTTTTTTCTTTATTATTGTTATTTTTTCAGATTAAACGTTTTGTCAAATTTTCTTATAATGCAGTCAAACAAAACAAAAAAGGTGATTGCTTCCAATTTCTCGGAACAATCACCTTATCTCTATAGATTTTATTATCATTCGATGTAATTCACGCAATCCCTCTTTACCATCTCACATTTAACATGATCCTATGGCCAACCGGAAGGCTTTTATCCTAAAATAAATCCCTAATCGGGCTTGTGCCGGCAATGGACATGCCAACGGAGACACCTAAATTTCCCAGAAACATGAACAGTTTTAACTAAACCTCCCGTGCAATTACTTTTCATGTTATTATCTAATTTGAATTAAGCAGCAAATTATATCTTTTCTTAAGTGTCTCTAATTCATTCTGCATACCGTATTTTTCAAGCAAATCAACAGGTATGGGCTTTAATAACTGAATACCTTTCAAAGCTCTTACTGCCTCAAGGGCTGCATCTCTTTGTGTCGTTACACCCGGTACCGTTAAACATCTGCCGCCTATTAAATCAGTATAGGCTTCAAAAGATTTGTTAAAATCCATGAGGGGATACAATTTAACGGGCTTATTTGTTCTATTATTAATTAAAAGCCCCCAGTTACCCATATGCCTATCTGTATTACCAATTAAATAATCTATGATATTCATTAAATAATAGTTTCTGGCATCTAATTTTTTAACATAGCTATGTAGATCTATGTCATGATTGCTGCAATAAATATCAAAATCTTCCATAGCCACGATACTGAAGTCTTGGGATGTAATAATATCACATTCCGTTACCGGCTCGCCCTGATAATCTTGAAGTCTATATTCCACACTATCCGGTGCAAAGCATTTTGCTATTTCACTGGCTACATACTCTTTGTATACCGCTGCCTGACCGCCATCTTTTAATAATACAAATCCTTTATCTGTTCTTAGCCAGGCCTTAGGAAAAACACCGGTTGTACTTAAATCGCTGGCAATTAAACTACTATTGTTCAATGTCAGGTTTCTACCCTTTAATGCGACATCAACCAAAGCATTATCCAAACTGTTGCGATACAGGTCTACATTTCTAAATAAAATCGTTTCCCCTTGTTCTCTTACCCAATACAGGTCTCTTAATGACAAGCACCTGTAGGATAAAGCTATTTGCGCTCTATCTTTATCTGTTAACGGTTGTTTTGCACCTATACTATTTAATAGTTCTTTCGCATATTTCCGATCTAAAGTAAGCAGGCGGGTGGAGCACCAATAATAAAAATTGTTTATGTTATTAATGGCACTTTCCACGTCTGTAACATCCTCTAAATATAATGAGTAAGGCATAAAGCCGGCATTCCTGATTTTATTATACCCTGTCTTTGTATGAATAACTGCAACTACTTTATCTCTATGCATTAACTCATAAATTTTCATTGTTACCACCCATTTCTTTATTATTATAAGATTACATTATAGTACATATATAAGATTACATTATAGCACATAAGCCTTGATGTCAATAAAGTTCAGCTCCCGATTATGTAATGTTTTTAATTTCCTGATTTAATGCACGGATGCTTTTCACACAAATTATACAATTACGTTTTTCATATTCCATTATATTTATGCTCTACACTGAATTCAATATAAAATTTTCCAGAAATTGTTATACTTATAAACATCAATCTTACAGACTTTTTAGGGAACTTACTGTTCCTTCCCTACTGGAGGAATACCACCTGGATCAGGCACCCTGAAGCCAGAGCCAGGCTGCCCCATCGTTCAAGAGAGGGTGTTGCAAAATAAAAAAAGCATACCATATATTGCAGATATCGGAGGATAATCCTGCAATATATGGTATGGAATTTTTTTTGCCTTTACTAAGGTTTATGGACCAGCGTAAGATGGATGGAACCTTCCAGATCTAAACCGTCAACGCTCGCTTTTTTATCCAGTGTCTGATCGATTGCGTTTACATTTAGATTTTGCAGGTCTGCGCTAAAGTCAAACAGAGACGAACCCTCTGTATTAAAAAGATTAGCCGCCAGCCACGCGGAGAGAGATTCATCTTCATAGGTCATACCGGAAAGGGAATAAGACCAGGTCTCTTTTTCTGCACCCATTTTGTCAAGGGACAGCTTGACAACATCCTCGACACATGGATCAAACTTTGTGATTTCTGCATTGCATAGATAAGAGCTTGGGGATACATATTCCGA
>JARKQP010000788.1 GCA_029974875.1 Mobilitalea sp. | reverse complement strand
ATGCCAGAAGCGAACATATTTATGTACGATACTGCCATACAAATTCAAGCCTATGTCCGTCAATCTGTGTGTGTGGGGAGCTGATAGCCCTTCCTTCCCTTCACAACCCAAAAAGCAACAGCCTCACCACCTAAATCCCCTACATCGCCATCAAAAATTTATCATGCACCGCATTCATAGCCCTATCCACCTGGGACTCATCAATCAAAACCGTAACCCGAATCTCCGAGGTAGAAATCATCTTAATATTCACCCCAACATCATACAACGCCTCAAACATCTTCGACGCAACCCCCGCATTCGACATCATACCCGCGCCAACGATAGATACCTTCGCAACCTCCCTCTCCGTATCAATCTCCTGGCACCTCAAGCTTCCTTCCCTGCGGCTCTCCAAAATCCTCACCGCCTCCTCCAGGTCATCCTCCTTTATGGTAAAGGAGATATCCTTCGTACCATCCCTGCCTATGGATTGTAAAATAATGTCCACATTAATATTATGGTTCGCCAGAAGATTAAACAGCTTAAAGGCTACCCCCGGCTGATCCTCCAGTCCGACCACCGATATCCTTGCCGTATTCTTATCACAGGCCACGCCGCTGACAAGCATTTTTTCCATTTTTATTACCTCCTTGACTAATGTTCCCTCCGTGTGGTTCAAGCTGGAGCGGACTACTAACTGCACCCCGAACTTCTTCGCCATTTCTACCGACCTGTTATGCAAGACCCCCGCCCCTAAGGATGCCAGCTCCAGCATCTCATCATAGGTAATCTCCTCCAGCTTCCTGGCATTTGTAACAATCCTGGGGTCTGCCGTATATACACCATCCACATCCGTAAAAATCTCACAGGCATCCGCATGGAGGGCTGCTGCCAGAGCCACTGCCGTTGTATCAGAACCGCCCCTTCCAAGGGTGGTATAATCGTCAAATTTATTGACCCCCTGGAAGCCGGTTATAATAACCACCCTTTTGTTCTCCAGTTCATTTTCAATTCTCTCCGTATCGATCCGTTTCAGCCTTGCATTGCCATAGACGGATGTAGTATGCATTGCGACCTGGTACGCATTTAACGATACTGCCGGTACCCCCATTGTATCCAAGGCCATAGCCATCAGCGCCACCGAGATCTGCTCGCCGGTAACTAAAAGCATGTCAACCTCCCGTTTGGAGGCGTTTGGATTGATATCCCTGGCCATGTCAAGCAGCGCATCCGTCTGCTTTCCCATGGCTGACAGGACCACTACTACCTCATTCCCCTTCTTATAATCATCCCTGATCCTTCCGGCAACATTGAAGACCCTTTCTTTATTCGCAACTGACGTACCACCGAATTTTTTTACAATAAGCATCGCTGCCTCCCTCTAGCAAAAAAACATAGACTATCATCTTAATTTCCAAGGGATATCTGCTCCATCCATCTGGGGCGTGCCAAAAAATTCATTTTTTAGATATACCCCAACCGAAATACTTTGACTTTAGTCTATGTTCATCTTGTTGTTTACAATATATTTTATTGTGCAATTAATTTATTAATGACTGTATAGCCTTCTAAAACTACATTCCCACTGCCCTTTGCCTCAGCCTCATTATATAACCAGCTGTTATCCTGCTTTGCAGTGCTGTCATAAAGTAAGTAAGGCACCGGATCGCTGGTATGGGTCCGGCATCGGATCGGCGTCGGATGATCCGGCATAACAAGCATCCTGTATTCGGCGCCTGCCTTGTCCATCTCCTCCATAATTACCTTAATAACCCTCTGATCCAAATACTCTATTGACTTCACCTTATTAGCAGCATTACCCTGATGCCCCATCTCATCCGGCGCTTCCACATGGACGTAAACGAAATCATAGTCTTCCTTTAGCAGCACCTCCACTGCCGCGAGAGCCTTACCTTCATAATTGGTATGAAGGGTTCCATCAGCACCGGCTACTTCGATTACCTTCATATTCGCACCAACGGCAATTCCCTTTAGAAGATCCACCGCTGAGATCATGGCTCCCTTTAAATGGGTTTTCTCTTCAAAGGAGGCTAAGGCAGGCTTCGTACCGGCACCCCAAAACCAGATGGAATTTGCCTTGTTTAAGCCCTTTGCCTTTCTTGCTTCATTGATAGGATGGTGGTTTAGGATATCATAGCTTTTCTTCATCATTTCCCTTAGTGCAGTCTCCTGGGGAAGGTACTCACCAACTACCCTGCCAAGGATGTCATGGGGCTGTGACAGCTCGATTACCTCACCCCTTTCCCAGATGGTCAGATGGCGGTAGCTGGTGCCCACATAGAATTTATAAATGTCATTTTCAAGCTCTTTTCTTACAGCTTCAAGCAGCTGCGCGGCCTCCTGCGTGGAAATTTCCCCGGAGCTGTGGTCCAGCATCGTCAGCTCCTCATATGGTTTATCCTCTTCTGACAGGGTTACCACATTGCAGCGTAGGGCAATATCCGTCGGCTTCATATCTACACCGATGCTCAAGGCTTCAAGGGGTGAGCGTCCGGAATAATATACCTTAGGGTTATAACCCAGTACAGCGAGATTTGCCGTATCACTTCCCGGCTTCATGCCTTCCGGGATCGTATGGGCAAGGCCTAGCTCCGACCATTTTGCCAGTGTATCCAGCTGCGGCGTATCCGCCGCCATCAACGGTGTTTTACTGCCTAAAACCTCCAACGGCTCATCCGCCATGCCGTCACCTAATACAATAATATATTTCATATCCTCAATTCCTTTCTTCTTTCCAGTCCATATCAGCCTGTCGTTAGGGTGCCGCCTAGTGACAGGCGCCAGGATCAACGCAAACAAGGGACTGGTTCAAAATGGAACCGGAAGGAGCATAACTGCTTGACACATCACATACAGTAAGCCGCCTTCCCTGATCCTTTCTTCTGAAACAAGCCCTTTTTTCCTAAAACCTGACCCGGATCATACTGAGTACATCCGCCAGGTTATTTTTCTTCTCATTTAATTCCTGCTCCGTCATGCCGTAAGTGATAAAGGCATATTCATCAGAGATCCCCTCTGCCTTTACTTCCTCCACCGGCCCAAACAATTTTGCAACCTGCTCCTTTATTCCCCCATTGTCTTTAACACGGATAAAGAACCTGTGCTGAATATGGTCTATATTGGTTAATTCCAGCTTCTTACTGCTCCATATGGTCCAGATATTCTTGCTCAGGTGCTTTGCAGCGTCCACCACATCTGCAACCACCGCGCTGGCAGTAGGCAGCTTACCGGCTCCGCTGCCGTAGAACATAACGTCACCGATTACATTACCCTTAACGAAAATTCCGTTGAATACATTGTTTACGCTGTACAGCGGATGGTCTGCCCGGATCATCACCGGTGCCACCATGGCATAGACCTGCTCACCTTCACGGATGCTGGATGCGAACAGCTTGATTCTTGCACCCAGTGCCTTTGCATAACGGATATCAATATCAGAGATCTTTGTGATACCCTCCGTATAAATGTCTTCAAAATCCACCTGCATGCCAAAGGCAAGGGAGGATAGGATGGCTATTTTCCTGCAGGCATCATGGCCTTCCACGTCCGCCTCCGGATTGCGCTCCGCAAAGCCAAGCCTCTGTGCCTCTGCAAGGGCCGTATCAAAATCCACGGCCTCATCGCTCATTTTGGATAATATATAATTCGTTGTACCATTTAAGATACCCGTAATCTCCATGATTTCATCAGCAGTTAAGGACTGGTTTAGCGGACGGATAATCGGGATACCGCCGCCAACGCTGGCTTCAAACAGGAAGTTCAGCCCTCTTTCCTTTGCTATGTCTAGCAGCTCCGCGCCATGCTTCGCCACCAGCTCTTTATTTGACGTAACGACGCTTTTTCCTCTCAGGAGGGCATTTTTCACAAAGGTATATGCAGGCTCTACTCCTCCCATATGTTCGCAGACAATTAATACTTCCGGATCGTCCAGGATAATATTAATATCATGGACTACCTTATCCATGATAGGATCTCCAGGAAACTCCCTTAAATCAAGTACGTATTTTACCTCGATGGAATCCCCCGCTCTTTTTGCTATACTGTCACTGTTTGTTTTTAAAACCTCTACCACACCGGAGCCTATGGTGCCGTAGCCTAAGACTGCAATATTAATCATCACTGTTCCTCCATTCCTGCTGTAACCAATCCTATTCTTTAATATCTTGCATACTTTTGCAAGACATTGGGCTCATATGCTTTGGGACATTGAGCCTGTATGGGCTATTCTCTTGACACTAGTTTCACATAATGTATCCCATCCATCGCCTCAATCGAATCCATCAGAACTGAGGTACTGTCCGTCTGGGGCAATATCTCAATGCTCAGGGTTAGCAGGGCAATTCCGTTTACCGGAATACTTTGGTGGATGGTCAGAATATTAGCCTCACACTTTGCTACCTGGTTTAATACCTTAGATAGCAGTCCCGGTCTGTCATCCATCTGGAGCATGAAGGTAATTGTCTTACCTCTGGTATTCTCATAAAAGGGAAAGATATCATCCCGGTACTTATAAAATGAACTTCTGCTTATTTCAACGGCATCCGTTGCTTCCTGGACTGTCATGACACGTTCTGAATCCAGAAGCCGCTTAGCCTCAACTACCTTTAACAATACTTCGGGCACAGCCTTTTTCTTAACAATAAAATACTGGTCACCATTCATGTATTAGCACCTCCTGCGTTTATAGATGC
>JARKQP010000744.1 GCA_029974875.1 Mobilitalea sp. | reverse complement strand
GAGTGGGCACAGGATAACAGCAAGCCGGTGATCGCTTATAAAAGGAGCAGCAGAAGCGCAAAGGAATATATGAATCTTGCAGAGGAGGTAGACCACATTGCCAGTAGGTAAAGGAAGTATTGTAAGAGCAACAAATGCGAGCAACCAAAATGCAGCCGGGACAGGAAAAAATGGAAAGGAAAGACAGGATAGGGAGCTGCCAAAGATATTAACCGATATCCCGGTAGCACAGGTTACAGAGGCTCCGGCTTCCTGGAGAAAGCAGGATGTAAGTATGCTGACCGTTCCGGAGCTGGTAAAATCCATCCGCAAATTTGGTATGCTGGAACCAGTCATAGTAAGAAGGCTGGGGGACGACCAGTTCCAACTATTATCAGGCAACAGCAGACTTTTGGCAGTAAAGGAGCTGGGGCTGGAGATGATTACCTCCAGAGTTTTAGAGGGAATCAGTGATGCCCAGGCAAAGACCGTTTACCAGGACCTGCATAGAAATAGTAGGGCAGGAAGAGTAGAAGACTACAAGCCCGGGGTAATGCTTCAGGGCAACCAGGAAGAAGCGCCGGGAAAACATAATCTGAAGCGAGAAAACCTAGAGCAAAAAGATCTAGAGCAAAAAGATCTAGAGCAGAAGGATCTGGAGCAGAAGAACCTGGAGCAGAAGAACCTGGAGCAAAAAGATTTAGAACAAAGGAACCTGAAGCAAAATGACCCAGCTGGTATCCATGAGATGAAATTCAAGATCGTTACAACCCTTTCCAGGGACATGCCGGATTATCTGCTATAGGAAAGCAAATGTGGCTCTTCCTTTCTTCAGGTCGGAGCCGTTGTGAAGAAGGTAACATCATTGATGATAGAAAGGAGATAAATTATGCCATATATTTCAACAAAAACAACAGTAACAATCAGCCCTGAAAAGAGGGAAGTTATTAAAATCAGATTGGGAAAAGCAATCGAACTAATCCCTGGGAAATCGGAACAGTGGCTGATGCTTTCCTTCGAGGATGAGGCTGTAATGTATTTTAAGGGAAAAAATGATAAATCATTAGCATTTGTAGAAGTGAAGTCCTTCGGGAAGGCACCGGCAGACTCCTATGGCAAATTAACGAAAGCGGTTTCTGATATTTTGCAGGAGGAGCTTGGCATCAGTCCGGATTGTGTCTATGTCAAATATGAAGAAGTGTCCAATTGGGGCTGGAACGGCAATAATTTTTAAAACTGGTTCGGGAAGTTTATCCATTTGGGCTGTAATCAGTAGGCCTATATACGCATACAGAAATATAATTAAAAACAATAACCAAGGGAAAGTATAGTTTAAACAGGGAGGTAAATATTTATGAGTCTTTCGACGAATGATGTGAAGAATGTAATTGTGGGCGGTAAGGCGAGCGTTGGAATTGAAATGGGCTCAACGCGTATTAAAACAGTCCTGATCGGTGAAGATAATATGCCAATTGCTGCAGGCAGCCATGACTGGGAGAACAGTCATGTGAATGGCATCTGGACCTATAGCCTGGAGGACATCTGGGCAGGAATTAAGAGCAGCTATGCGGATATGCTTAAGGATGTCAGGGAGAAATACGGCGTAGGGATTACGAAAGTCGCAGCCATAGGTTTTAGCGGCATGATGCATGGTTATATGGCCTTTGACAAGGATAATAATCTTCTGGTACCCTTCCGTACCTGGAGAAATAACATAACGGGCCAGGCTTCCGAAGCCTTGACAAAGCTCTTTGATTATCCCATCCCCCAGAGGTGGACAACGGCGCATCTGTACCAGGCAATTTTAAACCAGGAAGAACATGTATCAGAGATTACCTTTGTTACCACATTGGCGGGGTACATCCATTGGAAGCTTACTGGTGAAAAGGTTCTTGGCATTGGAGAAGCCTCCGGTGTATTCCCTGTTGAGATCAGCACCAAAGATTATAACAAGAAAATGATCGGCCAATTCAATGAATTGATTGCACCTAAAAACTTACCTTGGACCTTAGAGGAGATTATTCCCAGGGTATTGGTGGCTGGTGAACAGGCTGGTTTACTCACTGCCGAGGGTGCAGCTCTTTTAGATGCTTCTGGAGAATTACAGGCAGGAATTCCTCTTTGCCCTCCGGAAGGTGATGCGGGAACAGGTATGGTTGCAACCAATAGTATTGCAGCCCGTACCGGTAATGTATCTGCCGGAACCTCCGTATTTGCCATGATCGTACTTGAGAAGGAGTTATCAAAGGCATATTCTGAAATAGATTTAGTAACAACACCTGACGGCAAGCTGGTGGCTATGGCCCATTCCAATAACTGCAGCTCAGACTATGACGCCTGGATCGGGCTCTTTGACGAGGCACTGAAGGTATTTGGTGTAGAGGTGGATAAAACAAAGCTCTATACCACACTATTTAGCATGGCTTTGCAGGGGGATCCGGAGTGCGGCGGTTTGCTTTCCTATGGATATCTGTCCGGGGAGCATATGACACATTTCGAAGAAGGCCGTCCTCTCTTTGTGCGTTCT
>JARKQP010000703.1 GCA_029974875.1 Mobilitalea sp. | reverse complement strand
CAGTCAGGCCTGCAATGCCAAATTGGGGGATGATTCATATATTTATTACGGCTTGCCTATCGGTAACCGACTTTGGATGCTAAAACTAGGAAGAGCTTGTTAATATGGTTCAATGAGAGTGGAGTCAAAGAGCGGAGTTATCGTAAATGATAAAAAAGGGAAGAATTAAGTTAGTAAAAAACCAGATAAATTTAAAAACGGAGGTTTTGCCTATGACGATTCTTGATACCAAATTTGTAAAAGACTTTATCCGGATGGCTGATGATGGATTTGCCCAGGGCTGGCATGAGAGAAACGGAGGTAATTTATCCTACCGTATCAAGCCGGAGGAAGTGGAGGCTGTAAGATCCAGATTAAACTGTCCTAGTGACTGGGCTCCGATTGGTACCAGCGTACCGGGACTGGCAGGGGAGTTTTTCCTGGTCACCGGAGGAGGAAAATATTTTAGGAATATTGCAATCGACCCCGAAACCTGTATTACGATTATTGAAATTGATGAGACAGGTGATAATTACAGGATACGCTGGGGACTTGTGGAGGGCGGACGCCCCACCAGCGAGCTTCCTACCCATTTAATGAACCATGAGGTGAAGAAACGGGTGTCAAATGGTGAACACCGGGTAATTTATCATGCCCATGCGACCAATGTGATAGCCCTGACCTTCGTGCTCCCTCTGTCGGATGAAGTATTTACAAGGGAATTGTGGGAGATGGCTACCGAATGTCCGGTAGTATTTCCGGCTGGCGTTGGCGTAATCGGCTGGATGGTTCCCGGCGGCAGGGATATTGCAATTGAGACCAGCAAGCTGATGGAGAAATATGATGTTGCAATCTGGGCACACCACGGAATGTTCTGCTCCGGTGCGGATTTTGACTTAACCTTTGGTCTGATGCATACCGTTGAGAAGTCAGCAGAGATTCTGATTAAGGTATTGTCAATGAGGCATGACAAGCAGCAGACCATATCAGATAATAATTTCAGAAGTCTGGCAAAGGATTTTAAATTAACCTTGGATGAGAAATTCCTTTATAAAAAAGAGGAAGAATAGAATAGGCGGGCAGGTTAATATATAAAGGCAGCATATATCAGGTGGTTGCCCAGTACAAGGAGTGATATCGTGGATTTAGAGAAATTACTACATAGTGAAAGCAAGATGAGGATTGTTCAGGAATTGGTTCCTGGTAAACAGGTTACTTTGGCACATGTCATTGCGAACCCGGATCAGATATTATACAAAAAATTAGGACTGAACCCGGAACTGGATTATCATAGTGCGGCAATCGGAATCCTGACCATATCTCCCAGTGAAACTGCTATTATTGCCAGCGACATCGCCATAAAGTCTGCTGGAGTAGATCTCGGCTTTGTTGACCGCTTTAGCGGCACCGTAATTATAACCGGAACTGTGTCCCAGGTGGAAACGGCGCTTCAGGCCATAGTGGAGTATGTGGAGGAAAAGCTGGGCTTCGCAGTATGCAGCATTACGAAAACCTGATGCTCCTAACACATTGTTGGGTGTTACAAATTATACAAGAGAACCAGTACGCTGATTCTCTTGCCATGAATGACGTGTAAAAGGGCGCAGACAATACTGCGCTTTTTTAAATATCATTATAAAGCATAAAAAACTACGTTGGGAATGTGATATTTACACACTCCAACATAGATGGAGGTTGACATGAAACGCATTATTTTAATGGGACGAACCGGCGCAGGTAAGACAACCTTGACGCAGGCTCTCAAAGGGGAAAAAATAAAGTATCATAAGACACAATATACGAATTTTTATAATTCCATTATTGATACCCCTGGGGAATATGCGGAGAGCAAGCATCTTGGCAGGGCACTTGCTTTATACTCCTATGAGGCAGATATCGTAGGCATATTAATCAGCGCTACGGATAATTATTCCCTGATACCTCCGAATGTCACTTGCATGGCTAACAGGGAAGTCATAGGGATTGTTACACAGATGGAGCACCCGGAGGCAGTACCGAAGCGTGCGGAAGCTTGGCTGCGGCTGGCAGGCTGTGAGAAGATATTCTTTGTGGATTCAAAATCTGGGGAAGGAATTGATGAACTGCTGGATTATCTGCAATGCGACAGGGATGAGATGGATAGTGGGGCTTTTTAGTCATTTTAAATGTTCTTTTTGGAATTGCTTTGGAGGCATACCGACAATACGCTTAAACATGCTGATAAAATAATTATAATCATCAAAACCGCAAGCCGAGGCTACTTCACTGATGCTGATTTCAGGTTGCTCCAGAAGCAAAGCCTTGGCTTTATTTATGCGCAAATTTCTAATGTGGTCGGCAATTCCGATTCCGTAATTTTCTTTTGATATGTGATAGAGATGGGTTCTGCTTATTTGAAAATGTTCGCAGAGGCTCTGACTATTTAAATTCTCCGTGAAGTGATTACTGATATAGTTATCAATTTGAATGGGAAGTGTTTCATTTTTCATTACAACCACCCGTTCCAGACACAGATAATAGGCAACGGATTCTAGGATATGGGAAGCTGCAAGGATATAGTCCGTCGAGATAATCGGCTGGGCAAAGCAGGCTTCCTTCAATTCTCCCCATTCAACCTGATAGGTTTTGCATAAACCAGCAATATTTTCCCAGCCTGAAGGATGGTCATCATAGGAAAATACATGTCCAAAAAATAAATATCCAATTAAAATATTACCCAAACGGATCGGAGCGATTGCTTCCGTCAGCCCTGCATGGCATTGATAGATGTAGGGTAAATGCATACCGCTCACTTTTTTACATGCCCTTCGGTCAGAGGCGATGCATTGCTTTAATGCATGCCCGTCCCTGCGGATAATGTTACAAAAAGGAGCCCGCTGCTGCGGATATGAGGTCATTTCTTCAAAATCTGAATTAAATACTGTAATCCGGATTTTTGTTAAGATGTAAAAATCATTTAGCAAGTTGGTCAAACGATTCAAATCAAAAGAAAAAATCATATAAGAACTCCTTTCTACATAATACCCATACGTTATAGCCTATAAATTATCTTATCATATTCTGGAACAAAATCAAAGTAACAAAAAATCCAATGTAGCTTGTTGTTAAATGTGCAGCTGTACATTGAGTTTTGTTGGAAAAAGAGAGAAGGATAATTTAATGAGGGGTGACGGATGTATTTGCACAATGAACAAAATCAAAGTAAAATGAGCAAAATTCTATATATTGGGGAGAAGTAAATTGCTACTATAAGATTATGACGAGGCTCTAATCGCTGGTTTGGGAAGTAGGATATACCGGGCGTCGGTAGAAATGGAGGGTTTAAATGAAAAAGACTACATTTGCATTATGCTTTGGCAACAGAGGCTTTATGCCGGGTGAATTAATATTGGGTGCACGTGATGAGATGGTAAAGGCGGTAACGGACGCCGGATATGATTACATAATAATGGATGCCGACACAACCAGGTACGGGGCAGTTGAGACAAGGGAAGAAGGACGTATCTATGCCCAGTGGTTGAAGGAGCATGAAGGCCGGTATGATGGGGTGGTTTTCTGCATGCCGATCTTTGTCGATGAAAACGGCGCAGTTAACGCATTACAGGATGCCGGAGTACCGATTTTAATGCAGGCCTACCCCGATGAAATCGGAAAAATGGATTTTAGATACCGCAGGGATGCATACTGTGGAAAGTTCTCCGTAACCGATGTATTTACCCAATATAAGGTTCCATTTACAGTAATGAAGCCCCATGTGGTTCACCCGTTATCCGTAGAGTTTGAGGACAACCTAAGGGAATTTGCCATGGTATGCCGTGTTGTAAATGGCATGAAGCGCTTTAATGTAGGCTGTATCGGGGCAAGGACGACGGCCTTTAAGACAGTGCGCTTTGATGAGATTGCACTGCAAAAATACGGAATTAATGTGGAATCCTTTGATTTATCTGAGCTAATCTATAAGGTGCAGAACATGGCGGATGACGCTGGGAAGGTAGCAGCCAAGGTGGCAATGCTGGAGCACTATACTGATTTTACCCTTGTTCCCCAGAAAAACAAGTTAACACTCGCAAAGATCAGCGTCGTTATCGATGACTATATTGAAGAATATAATCTGGATGCAATTACGCTCCGCTGCTGGAATGAGATGGAGACCATCCTCAGGGTATGTCCCTGTGTCTTATTAAGTGAATTAAATGACCGCGGTATTGTGGCATCCTGTGAAATTGATTTATGTTCTGCAATCACTATGCGTGCGATGAACCTTGCGTCAGAGGAGCCGACGACGGTACTCGACTGGAATAATAATTACGGAGACGATGAGAATAAGGTAATCCTGTTCCATTGCGGTCCTGTGGCACAGAGCCTGATGGCAGGAAGGGGAACAGTAACGGAGCATAAGATGTTTGCCAAGGGTGACCCGGGCTCAGGCTGGGGCTCCAACGAAGGAAGAATCAAGGCTTTCCCTATGACCTTTGCGAACTGTAAGACAGAGGACGGTAAGCTGACGGTTTATGCAAGTGAGGGTGCGATGACGGAGGATCTGATTGAGGACGGCTTCTTTGGCTGTGCAGGTGTAGCTGAAATACCGGAGCTTCAGGACAAATTAATCCGTTTGGCGAGAGGTGGCTTTAAGCATCATACCTCGATTGGTGTAGGTCATATGAAATGGGCATTGGAAGAGGCGTTTAAGACATATTTAAACTATGATGTGGTGTCTATTGATTAGAATTTTTTGTGGTAGTTTTTTAAACACAGAAGACAAAGTTAGTGCAACGGAGATCTTGATAAAGAAAGTAGAAGGTTGAAAAAAATAAAATTAATCAACGAAGGGAGGACCGGGTCCATGCTGGCACTTTCATAGCGAAGTGTGCAGTAAGGAGCATGGACATAAATATGGAAAGCAGTAACATAGAAAGGGGGAGGTAGATGAAGATAGCAGGACTTGACATTGGAACCACAGGATGCAAGCTGACAGTATTTAATGAAGCAGGAATCTATCTGGATAAAGC
>JARKQP010000700.1 GCA_029974875.1 Mobilitalea sp. | reverse complement strand
AGGTACTAAGCCTATTTTTACCGTGGATTTCTGGAATGACGGGGAATATGTGGGCGGCTGTATTGCCGGTGGGAGAAGCTATCTGCATATCAATGCCAATGGGGATGTTGAGCCCTGCGCCTTTATCCATTATTCTGACTCTAACATACGTGAAAAGACCCTGCTGGAAGCGTACCGGTCACCGCTTTTTATGGGATATCACGATAACCAGCCCTGGAATGAGAATATGCTAAGACCCTGTCCGGTGCTGGATAATCCGGGAAGCCTGACACGGCTCGTTGAGGAAACCAGGGCTAAGAGTACGGATTACCAGAACCCGGAGCCTGCAGGGGAGCTTTCCGACAAATGCGTTGAAACAGCAAGAAACTGGGCGCCGGTTGCGGAAAGATTATGGAAGGAATCTAGGGAGGCAAAAGAGCCTAAACAAGAATCTGTCAGCCTGTGTTCCGGCTGTGGGCGTTGTGCATGCCTGGAGGGGAAGGGGAATTAAATCCTCCTCCCCTTTTTTGCCGTTTCCCCTTCAGTCAACTCCGCCAGCTTTAAAAATTCCAAGGTAAGATACAGCTTTGTACGCTCCATCCCGTTACTGAAATCCAGGTGGAACAGCTCCCGGATCTTGTTCATCCGGTAGAAAAAGGTGTTTTTATGGATGTATAGATTCTGTGCGCAGAGGGTAGGATTGTCGACATGAAGCAAATATTCCTTCAATGTATCTAAAAAGTTTGTATTATTTTTCCCATCGTAATCCATGATTTTATTAACCGCCGGATGGTAAAAATCCTTCAAATCATAGGCTTCGGAGATGATCTGCCCAATATGGTAGAACATATAATCGGAATAAAAGTAGATGTTATGGTGCTCCGAGATGGTCTGGCGCAGCTCATATACCTTTAAGGTCTGGTCATAAAACTTGCGGATGTCCAGCAGGTTGGAAAAGCAGTTGCTTAGAATGCCGGTCAGCTGGTTGGATTCCAGGCACTCATCTATAACCCCGCCCTCCAAAAAGGGTGAGATATCCTCTTCATTTTGCTGTAGCAGCAGGACGAGCTTCCCGTCATAAATTGCGTATCTTGAGCTGGGAAGGATGTGCTGGAGCTGATAGGCCAGGATCTGTGCCTTATTGCTAAAGTCCGTGACATTATTGTCAAATACCGTGAATACATACAGATGCGATGCATCATTCCAGTTTAACTGTTCCTTCCTAAGCTTTACGATCTTCTGGTTCGGGATCTTGCGGTCCAGGAGCTCGGATAAGAATACACTGTGCATAATGCCCCGGTTATTCTTATAAAAATCATTCTTCTGCATTTCCCAGGAGATCAGCTGGCTGAAAAAATTAAGAAATTCAAAATCGTAGCTGGTAAATGGATGGTCATATTCCATCATGGCAATCTGGGCGACCTCAATCCCGTGGATGTAGACGAGGATGGTCATCCAGCCGTATTGCTCTGTTTTTGGCTTGTCATAGGAGGGATATTTGGAGGCCCGGAGCTTCTCGTATATCTTGTCCTGCTTCATCCTTTGCAGGGTCTGCTCCGTAATATACCCGATTTCCCGCTGGGTGTCCAGGTCCGGCCTGGACTCAATTTTTAACCCGTTATACATGGCAATCACCTTGTAGCTGGTATCGATGATGACAATGGGGGATTTGAGCAGCCGGAAGGCCTCATCCACCAGGTACTGGGGACCCTTGTTCATATTGGCGGCAACCATCATGTGGTTGATATAGCTGGTATACTTTGTCTCAGCCAGGAAGACCTCCGTAGCCAGGTCACAGAGCTTCTGGAACTGGATCGGGTGGCTGGTGAGGATAATATTGCAATTCGGAAAGGAGGCCTGCAGCAGCTCCTTATCATAGCTGCCGTTCTGGTCATCGATGCACAGGAAGCTTAAGCTCTCCTCCGTTGCCAGGGGCAGGAGCCGGGAGAGGCGACCGATGTAAATCATGTTGCCGATTAATTTGCTTGTGGATGGGTAGGGACGGAAGGAATAGATCTGTTCATCGGCATTTACCATCTGTAACCAGTTGGGGTTTATAGGCTGTAATTCCCTAATAAATTTACTTATTTCCATGAAAATCTCCTTGTTGTGCTTCAGCACAATTATCTGTTTGGAAAGTAGGATCTATTTGTATTATAGAACATTGTTATTTTTTTGTCCATTATATACAATTGGTATATATATATTATTGGTGAAAAGTATATATGTACAACTTGCACAAAACGAATGTTGTGTTGTCAACTAATTAGGAGGTTAAACCTCCTGATGAAAAAGCAATATCAAGGAGGAAAATCTCCTTGATGAAAAAAAGCAGTATCAAGGAGGAAAACCTCCTTGATGAAAAAAGCAGTATCAAGGAGGTTAAAGAAATGAGTCAAAGAAATGAAGTTTTTGAAACGCTGGTAGAAAGAGGGGCGCCTTTATTTGGAAAAGCAAAGGAAGAAATGAATGAGGATATGCGCTTTGTTGAGGATTTGAATGCGAAATCCGTACATTACTCCCAGATTACTACATTCCTGGAGGATAAGTTTGATGTTGAGATTCCGTATATGACCTTCCGCCGTAAGAAAACAATCGGGGAAGCGGTTGATTACGTATGTGAGTTATTGGAAGAATAGGCTGAAGGAAGCAAAATAAGGACGCTAAATAAGGACGCTAATAAGTAAGCTAAATAAGTAAGCAAAAGAATGGATCCGGTCCATGCCGGCATTGTCACGGCAGTTTATGCGGTATAAGGGCAATGCCCATGAAACGGGCATGGAATTAGGGCGGATAAGAATAAAAAGAATGGAGAAGGAATATGAACGATGGCCAGTATTTTACACTGAAAGAAGTGTTTAAAGGAGAAGAAATTGAAGCGATTTACCGCGTTGCCAGAAAGCCGGTAGACAACCAGGAGGCTGTGGATCTGGCAAACAGTGAGGATCCCATGGCAAGAATGGGTCAGGGCTTCTGTCCCGCATTTAACCAGAGGGTATATGAGGCAGCGCCAGGAATCATCTGCGAGCAGGATGTTGCAGTTAAGATGAGGGACGGTGTTACTATTTACACCGATATCTTCAGGCCGAAGAACGTTGCGGATAAGATTCCTGTAATCGTATCCTGGAGTTGGTTTGGCAAGCGTCCCGGCGAAGGAATGTCAGAGTGGCAGATCATGGGTGTTCCTCCCCAGACCGTGTCCAACCTGGCTAAATTTGAATCACCGGATCCTATGTACTGGTGCTATAACGGATATGCGGTAGCAAATGTTGACGTCCGCGGTGCAGGCCATTCGGAAGGGAATATGCATATGTTTACCCACCAGGACAGCGAGGACGGCTATGATTTTATAGAGTGGATTGCGCAGCAGGAATGGTGTAACGGTAAAGTTGGTATGGCAGGTAACTCCGGTGTTGCGATGCACCAGTGGAGAATTGCAGCGTACCAGCCGCCTCATCTTGCCTGTATCGCTCCTTGGGAAGCAACTACGGATCTCTATAGGGAATCTATTTTTGAAGGCGGTATTCCTGCCTTAAGCTTTAATGAATTTATTGCAGCCCAGGTTACCGGTCTGGGCGGAGTGGATGACCAGGTTGCCATGGCACGTAAGTATCCTCTGATGAACGGCTACTGGGAGGATAAGATTCCGGATTTCTCCAAGGTACGTCTTCCGATCTATGCGACTGCGGGCTTTAGCCATTTCCATTTAAGAGGCTCTGTCCAGGCATTCAGAAAAGCAAAATCCCGTAAAAAGTGGATCAGAATGCACAGGGATTTCGAATGGCCGGATAGCTATAATCCTGATAACCTGGAGGATTTAAAGCGCTTCTATGACCGTTACCTGAAGGACATCCACAATGGCTGGGAATTGACACCAAAGGTGCGTGTTGACGTTATGGATGCCTTTGACTGTGATTATCAGGTACAGAGAAAAGAAAATGAGTTCCCCTTAGAGAGAACAGAATATAAGAGATACTATCTGGATGCCGGTAAGATGACCATGCAGGATACGCCGGTTGCCGTAAAGAATAGTGTAAGCTATGACGGCAATACGGAAGAGGTTGTGTTTGACATGGAATTTACTGAGGATACGGAGCTTACGGGCTATATGTACCTCCACCTGTTCGTAGAGGCGGACGGCCATGATGATATGGATATGTTCTTCAATATCCAGAAGGCAGACAAAGATGGTAATTGGCTTCCTTGGACCACTCTTGGTGAGGCCCACCCGGGTGCCTGGGGCAAATGCCGTGTATCCCACAGGGAGCTGGATCCGGAGCTTTCCACTAAGTTCCAGCCGGTAATGGCCCACAGGAGGGAACTGAAGCTGGGCAAGGGAGAGATCGTTCCGGTTGATGTAGAAATCGTACCCTCCAGCCGTATCTGGCATAAGGGCGAGAAGCTGAGGATCCAGGTTGCGGGACGCTATATCCGTGAAGGCTGGTTCGAGCCTCTGGCTTGGGATACGGATAACCACGGAAAGCATATTATCCATACAGGCGGAGAATATGAGTCCTTTATCCAGGTTCCGGTAATTCCTCCGAAATTCAGGTCTGGAGATTATGTATACCGTTAAGAATAATTTCGGCAGAAATAATTATAAATTGTTTCAAAGTATGCATTAATTAAATTATATTTTGGACAATAGGAAGAAAGAACAAGCAGAGTACTTTCGCAGTAACATCCACAAAGATACGTGCAAGGGAATTTCCGGGAGTGCTCCTTGATAGAAACAAGGGAAGTGATCATGGTAATTGGCGTTGGTACCGCAATGGATAGCTTCCCTGTTTCTATTGTACCGGGTACGTTGCTTTAAGGGAAGCAAAAACCCGGGGCATTGTTTGCTGTGGCTTAGGCCTGCGCATCATCATGGCAATTTGTGCAGTATAACGGCATTGCCTGTAATGATAGGCACGGACATAAATATGGATTTTCGGCCTATAAGTACGATGGAGGATTTTCACATACATTATGAAAGAGTATACAAAAAGCTTTAGGAAAATAATCCCCCATTTAAGAAGCGTGGTGCTGGAAGCGGTAGAGCTTTGTCCGCTCAGGGGTGAAAAAATCTGGATACCGGGC
>JARKQP010000684.1 GCA_029974875.1 Mobilitalea sp. | reverse complement strand
CATAGCAATTCCCCCTAAATCCCACTTGAAATACCACCATAAACATTCTAATCTCTATATCTTACAGAAAACTTACATGCTTTCGGCTTATATTATATAGCAATACTCCAATTGTCACTCTTTATCTGAGTTATATATTTAACTGATTTTTTTAGAGCTGCATCCACTTCCTCAGGCGTCTTTGGCCCCTGCTGCAAAAATTCGATTTCAAAACTGAAAGGACCATGATAATCATTGTTATATAGTACATCAAACAGAGTCCCAAAATCAATATATCCATCACCGATTGCCGGGAAATTCCAGACTCCTTTACCCTCCAATTTATCCTTGACATGAACATGTGCTATGTAATCCACGATATCCATGATATCTTCTTCCGGGTTTACACCTTCATAGAATATCCCGTTTGCCGGATCGTAATTTATCTTCACATTATCCGAGCCTATACGTTCAACTGTTTTCCTGCATTCTTTTCCTGTGCCCACAATTCCTCCATGGCACTCAAGAGCGGCTGTTATACCTCTTTCCTCCAGATACCTGGATACGGTTTTCATGTTTTCAAAGAATTTTTCTTCCTCTGCTTTTGTTTTGATGCTGCCTGCCGCCGTATTGACAATTTTCACTTCCATCTCACAGGCAAAATCAATACGCTTTTTGAATAGCCGGACACCACTGTCTGTAGCCAGATCACAGTGTCCACTGATGCTCATGGGCTTTAGGCCATAGCCCTCAATCATAGCTTTAAGCTCTTTGAACTGCTTTTTATCCATCAATTCAGGCTTTACATGTTCACAATGAATGGGAACTGCTCCGATTTCCACATATTTGAGACCTGCTTCAGCAATCCCTTGCAGAGCCCTCTCAAATGGAAATTTGCAGTAACTGTTAGTTGTACACCCTAATTGTTTTATCATCTTTATCAATTCCTCCAGCCTATATGCGTCAAACCCTAAATTTTATAATGATTGATGACCTTCTTCAGCGCCTTTGCAGTGAGAGCTACATTCTCCTCGGTATACCCTTCATTTATAGGAATTACGATCATTTCCTTAAGATCTTTTTCTGCATTTGGGCACAGCCCTTCACCGTATTTTCTGCCTGAGCCGACAAGCGGATATCCTGAACGTCCATATGTATACGGTACAGTCAATACGTTATACATATATATAGGAACCTTGGTATACCCAGCCCAGCTTGGAAGTCCTTCCGCATTCAATGCTTTTGCAATGGTTTCAAGGTCAGCGCTCACCTTTGTAAAGTCCAGCTTCAATGGATATTTCCAATAAGTATGCTCTGTATAATCCTTTACCGACGGAGGGATTATGGCATCACAGCCGGCCAGCATTTCAGTAAGCATTTTACCCATTACCTGTCTGCATTCTATTATTCTATCCAGTTTCCTTAACTGGGCGATTCCAACAGCTGCTTGCATTTCAGTCATGTGATACGCAGGCGCCAGGAACAGATGATCCCTGAACTCTCCACCTCTGGGCCAGCCCTTGTCTACACAAAGTTTTACTCTTTTGCCCAGTTTATCATTATTGGTTATTATCATTCCGCCGTCTCCGGTGGTCATATGCTTGCTCTGCTGGAAGCTGAAGCAGCCTATATCCCCTATGGTACCGCACAGCTTTCCTTTATATTTTGTCAGAAAAGCCTGGCAGCAGTCTTCGATTACATACAGGTTATGTTTTAAAGCAATTTGCATTACAGGGTCCATGTCCACTGAATGCCCAAACATATGTACAACAATTATTGCTCTTGTCTTAGATGTAATTTTTTCTTCGATACTCTTTGGGTCAACATTATGTGTGTCCATATCAATATCAGCAAAGACAGGAACAAGATTTTGCATCAGAATGGGAATTATAGTTCCCATGTCGGTAATGGGAGCTACTATCACCTCATCTCCCGGTTCCAGGTCAAGAGATATCACGGCCCCATGGATTGCAGCGGTGCCTGAGCCACAGGTTGCTGCATACTTCACATTATATTTCTCAGCATAATCCTTCTCGAATTGCGCAATCTTTGATCCATTTATATAGTTTAAATGACCTGATTTAATAACCTCGGTAACCAGCTCAAGTTCTTCATCTCCAATAAATCTTCCGCTTGCATCATCTATGGTCGGAAGTTTTTCCTTGATGACAGGTTCTCCTCCTAATAAAGCTAATTTA
>JARKQP010000682.1 GCA_029974875.1 Mobilitalea sp. | reverse complement strand
TGTTAAACCGTGTAAATATAACCGACTATATAGTAAAGGATAACAAGGTCATAGGCGCATATGGCTTTTCCATAGATGAAAACATCTTTTATGTAATCAGCTCAAAAGCTGTCATATGCTCTACCGGAGGTGCGGCAGGGCTCTACAAGCCAAATAATCCCGGGTTTTCCAGGCACAAGATGTGGTATCCGCCTTTCAATACCGGAGCAGGATATGCCATGGGAATAAGGGCCGGTGCGGAAATGACAACCTTTGAAATGCGGTTCATAGCATTAAGGTGCAAGGACACCATTGCCCCCACAGGAACCATTGCACAGGGTGTTGGTGCCTCCCAGGTAAATAGTAGGGATATTGAATATGAAAAGCAGTATGGCATACCAAGCACCCCTATCCGCTTGTATTCTACGGTAATGGAAAACCGGGAGGGCAGAGGCCCCTGTTACTTCAAAACAGCCGGAATAACAAAAGAACAGGAAAATGAACTGCTCAAGGCATATTTGAACATGGCCCCTGCGCAAACCCTTAGATGGGTAGAAAGCGGTAAGGGACCGGCGGAAGAGAATGTAGAGATAGAAGGGTCTGAACCGTATATAGTGGGTGGCCATACTTCGAGTGGTTACTGGGTGGACAATAGCCGGGCTACAACCATAGAAGGACTGTATGCGGCAGGTGATGTAGCCGGAGGTAGTCCCCAAAAGTATGTGACAGGGTCCTTTGTGGAAGGTGAAATAGCTGCCGGCGCTGCGGTGGAATATATAAAAGGTATTGAAAATGCTTTGCCTGGCCCACAGGAGATCAAGGAAAGGCTAAACCATATGAACAGCTTTCTGGGCGGCGGATCAAGCCTGTTTGGCAGCGAGGAGCTTGAGGATGCCATGCAAAAGACTATGGATATATATGCAGGAGGAATTTCCACAGGCTATGCTTACAATTCTGCCAAGTTAAAGGTAGCAGAAAAGCGCATAGATGAACTCCTTGAAGTCAGCAATAGCCTGAAAGCCGATGACCTGCACGGGCTTATGCATATCTATGAGGTCATAGACCGCTTGTATGTATGTAAGGTGCTTATAAGCCATCTGAGGGAAAGAAAGGAAACCAGATGGAGAAGCTTCCAGGAAAATACGGATTATCCTAAAAAAGATGATGGCAATTGGCTAAAATATATAAATTCGCGTTATGAAAAGGGCAAGGTAAAAGTTATTTTCAGAGATTTAATAAAAAGGGATGAGGTTTATGAGCATAAAAATTGAGAGCCACAGGTGCACAGGCTGCGGAAAATGCAGCACCGTTTGTCCCGGAAGCCTTATATATGTAAATGAAAAAGGTAAGGCATACGTGAGATTCCCAAAGGATTGCTGGGGCTGCACTGCCTGCCTCAAGGAATGCGGTGCCGGCGCTATCAGATACTTCCTGGGTGCGGACATAGGAGGCAAAGGCTCCACTCTCCATATAAAGCGTGACAGGGATTTGTTGCACTGGCGTATAGTGAAGCCTGATGGTGAGCAAGAAGTAATTACAGTTAACCAGAAAGAGTCGAATAAATATTAGCAGGGGGAGTAAGAAATGGATCATTTGGACAGATTGGAAGCACAAAGTATTTTTATATTAAGAGAAGCCTATAAGAAATTCGGAAAGCTGGGAATGCTGTGGTCTATAGGAAAGGATTCTACAGTATTGCTATGGCTGGCTAAAAAAGCATTTTTCGGGCATTGCCCCTTTCCATTTATCCATGTTGACACTACCTATAAAATACCTGAAATGATACAGTACAGGGATAGAATCGCCAAGGAATACAAGCTTGATCTGATAGTCCATACAAATGAAGAAGCTCTTAAAGAGGGTATGGGTCCTGAAAAGGGAAGATTGGTCTGCTGCAAGGCCCTGAAAACAGATGGACTCCAGCAGGTGGTGACAAAGTATGAATTTGAAGGCCTGATTCTCGGAATCAGGAGGGATGAGGAGGGTTCACGTTCAAAGGAGCGTGTATTCAGTGAGAGAAATAAGGATTCGGAGTGGGATTATACAAACCAGCCTCCTGAATTATGGGATCAGTTTAAGACAGATTTTCCTAAAGGAAACCATATCCGCGTACACCCCATACTGCACTGGAATGAAATTGACATATGGGCATACATCGGACGTGAAAACATTCCTCTGGTGGATCTTTACTTTGCAAAAGACGGAAAACGATACAGGAGCTTGGGCTGCGCTCCCTGCACAGGGAAAATCGATTCCAATGCGACAACGATAGCACAAATCATTGAGGAGCTCAAGAAT
>JARKQP010000681.1 GCA_029974875.1 Mobilitalea sp. | reverse complement strand
GGTTAAACTGTGATCAGTTTGTCCTTACCCTGAAGGATCTCTGTAAGCCCTTGGCCCCAATAGAGGACCTCTATGCCAAGATCTACCATTGTATCAGTAACCCCTAACTGGTCTGTGCAGGCTTTACATGCAGAAAACTTCACACCGGCATGTTGGGCAATTTTGATTTTTGTTTGAATCAGGTCGCTTTCAGCAACCAGTTTAGCGGTAGCCCCCCAGATAATGACGGTTACGTTGTCCCACCATTGTTTTAGCATACTATTTGTTGCATACATCATTACCATTTTATCTGAGGTTAAAATATCCGCATTTGTCCAGAGAATATAAAGCTGATTTGAGTTTTCCATAATAATCCCCCCTAATATAATTATAAAAATAAGTGAACATCGTATTCCTTGCTGATGACCATTTTATTCAAAGGTTTTACCTTCTTCCTTCAACCGGTTAACAAATGACGAGTACTTCACTGCCGGAATAACAAATAGAATGCCGAATGCCAGAATAACGGCCCTGAGCGCCCATGTCATTGCTGGTGACAGGGAAGAAACTCCGGGAATGAAGGTCATTGCAGTTAGGCCAAATATTAAAAAAACAGCCCATATATAGACGCGCCTGGCTGCCCTGTAAGTGTCCAGCTTATCTTGCACATCTGTGTGTAATTCAAATGGTCTTCCATCCTTCTTTTTTTCTAAAATCAAAAGCTCCTTATTAAATCCGCCTGGAGAGGTGGCAATCTGCCCCATTCCCTTTGCATATGGCCGCCATCTTGCCTTTCCATAAGAAAAATTGAGGTTAATGTTCTTGGTAAAGGTACGAAACCCCATACCCTCAAGATACCTACGGTAATCCTTTGCCTGTGAATAGGCTTTATCCCCGACAAACTCTACGGCATATTCATATTCATCTGACCCGCATTTATCAAAGGTATAGGTCATTCTTCCGCATTTTTTCAACCGGTAGCCCTGATTGGCCATGCTGTTCAACCATCTCTCCTGTCCGTCCAGAAAATCAAAAAAGTATCGGAATACTATTTTACTCATGTACTTCTCTCCTCCCTGATAATTGCTGAAGCCAATTTACAAACTTCACCCATACGCTTCAATTCATCTTCCACCCTTTGCCTCCCGGTAGCGGTGATTACATATTCTTTTTTCCTGCTATCAGGTTCGTCACCAAAGGGGGCAATCCATTTTTTCTTCACCAATGCGTTGAGGGCTCCATATAAGGTTCCTGCACCCAAAATGACCCGCCCACTGGTCTCCTTTTCGATAAACTGCATAATACCATATCCGTGATTAGGCTTATATACAGCCAACAGGACCAGAAAGGTTGTTTCCGTTAACGCGCCGCCCTTTATATTATCTCTAATTTATATCACCTCATTTTATTACGTTTACTGTAATATAAATATATCACTAAACGTAATATCAGTCAATATTATTTCAATAAAAATATTTCAAGAAGGGTACCAAGAAAGACAAAAAAAGCAGAGACTTGTTAAAATCTCTGCTCTCCGATAATTCTTTGTAGCTCTAATATTTCTGCCTTTGATAAATCCTGGTTTTTCAAATACTCCGTTAAGAAGGTAGATAAAGAACCATTATATAATTTATTCAGCAAGGCCTTTGTTTCAATTGCCTGGACAGTCCGCTTTGAAATGGCTGCCTTGCATATAAAGCCAGGCTCTTCCCGCTTTATTGCACCCTTTTCAATCAGACGGTTTATGACAGTGTACGTAGTGTTTTTTTCCCAGCCGATATATTCCTTAATGATCTTGGAGATATCCTTAGCAGCTAAGGTTTTATTAGACCATAGTAACTCCATGACATTAAGCTCTCCTTCGTGAAGGCGTATATCTGGTAATGACATGTTTTTGGCACCCCTTTTACGTTTATAATGGTTGTTCTACACGTATAGAAAAGACAATCTGACATATGACTTCTCCGCTCATTTGCCAGATCTATTAGCTTCGATATTATTTACATGATATTAAAATTCTATCTATATATTAAATATGTAAAACAATTACATATCGACAACTCGCATAAAAACAGGTACTTACAAATGTAGAATAAAATTCCGGAGGGTGTAGGAAACATCACTACACTGGTAGACTGTGGCCTGTATTACAATACTATATTAAGGAAATTAATTTGTCAACTGTTTTTTAAGAAATCCGTAAGAACTTAGTTAATAATTGGCAATATTAGTATCAAACCCTACGGTTTTCGAATTTAAAGACAAAATACGGCATAATACGGCACATACTTTACCCCATTGGAAAACTCAAAGTTCTTTGCCGATACCTTGATGGAATATGGAAATTCACACTGCTGCTTCAGGATACTGATACTTTTTGACCGGGTATTATCAGCTTCAAAAATCTCAATTGGAAATAGGGTCTGGTTTTTCATAATGATAAAGTCTATTTTTGCCACCCCGTCAGATTCCCAGAAGGCGAAGGGATAGCCCTTTGTTTGGAGCGCCTGCGCCACATAGTTTTCCAGCAGTGCCTTTTTACCATGCCCGGACAGGCTGTCCCCATTCTCTTCCGATATTTTCGTATACAGTAAACCGGTGTCTGATAAGTATAGCTTAAAATTCGTATTCAGCTCCGCATCCTTCCATTCCTCTGACCGGAAGGTTTTTGCCGGGTCTGTCAATTGCCCGCTGCTGATCCGGCTGCATTTCATGATAAGATGCTCCTCTAGGAGGCTGCGGATAGCATCCTTATACATGGCATGGGTGGTGCCCTTTCTGATCAGCTTATATTGGAATTTCTTATTCTCCTTCATAAGCTGGAAGGGAATACTGTCATACACCTGGTTCATCTTTAAGGCATCACTATCAGAATGATCCCTGATAACGGAATCATGATAGGAACCAATCAGAAAATTATGCTGCTCCGTTATATTGATTGTGGCCAGAAGGTTCAGGTATTCATTGACCATAGCAGGCATACCGCCAATCTGGAGGTACAGCTGATGCAGGGCAAGCAGCTCCTTATGTACGATCTCAGGGATCTTACGGTCCAACTGAAAATGGGTTGTAATGGATTCAACATACCATTCATTACCGGTTGCAAGAAGAAATTCATCAAATTCCATAGGATAAACAGGCTGTTCCTTAAAAGAGGGGGAATACTCCGGTGAAACTGGCCTGCTGGATATACAGATGATAAAGCGGAACAAAGGGGACAACCGTCCTGTCTTTATCAGCATAAGTACATCGGCAGAGTAACTGATTTCGTCTAAAATTAAGACCCTGTCATCAATTGTGAGCTCCCGGTCAATTTTAAAATACCGGGTCAAAGCCGCTACGGTCCAATCAGCCTTTTCTCCCTTATCTTTCCCTGCCTTATCTTCGCCTGCCTTAGTTTCGCTCACCTTAGCTTCGCTTACTTTATCCTCGCCTGCCTCAGTTTCACTCACCTTAGCATCACTTACACTAACTTCATTCACTGTAGCTTCTTCCGCCTTAGGGTCCACCAGTTTGGCCTCACCCATTTGGAATAATGCTGCAGCCCTTGGCCCGCGTTCTAGGTTCATATAGTAGATGCCGTCAAAAAAGGCCTTGGCAAAGTCATATGCTAGATATGTCTTGCCCACGCCCTTCGCTCCGGTAAGCAGTATCGGCTTGCCCTTATCTTCTGTTTTCCAACGAATTAATTCGTCAATGACTTTTCTTTTCACTGAAAGTTACCCCTTATGTCTTAATTTCTGTAACAAGTCTTGAAAATAATCAGGAAGTGGTGCTTGAAATTCAACATATTCCTTGGTTGTCGGATGGATAAAGCCCAGTACTCCGGCATGTAAAGCCTGTCCCGTAAGCTGGAACGGGTCTTTACTGGGTCCGTATACAGTGTCCCCTAACAAGGGATGATGGATACTTGCCATATGAACTCTGATCTGATGGGTGCGTCCTGTTTCTAAGGAGCATTCCACCAACGCATATTGATGATTCAGGTTTTCTAATACTTTATAATTGGTAGCGGCAGGTTTGCCGTTTTTATGGTTAACGGCCATTTTCTTCCGGTCCTTCGGATCTCTTCCAATAGGTGCCTCAATCCGCCCGCTATCCGTTTTAAAGGTATGGTAGACAACTGCCTGGTACCTTCTGGTAATGGAATGTAGCTTTAGCTGGTCAGCAATAAATTGATGTGCCCTATCATTTTTACAGGCCACGATTACCCCGGTGGTATCACGGTCAATCCGATGGACAATTCCTGGTCTCATAATGCCGTTAATACCCGACAGCTCCCCTTTGCAATGGTACATTAAGGCATTTACCAATGTTCCCCCTGCATGTCCGGCTGCCGGATGGACGACCAGTCCCTTCTGCTTATTGATAATGATGATATCCTTATCCTCGTAAATAATATCAATTGGAATGTCTTCCGGAACGATCTCTGCATCCTTTAGCTCCGGAAGCTTTATTACTACAAGGGTTCCTGTTTTTACTTTGAAATTCGCCTTCACCGGCCTGTCGTCTGCAGATATCCGGCCATCCTCAATTAGCTTTTGGATATAGCTACGGGAAAGCTCGGATTGAACCATCGATAAATATTTATCGATGCGGATACCGTCATCTTCATCCTGGGCAACAAACTCCAGGCTTTGCTCCAGATCCATCGTAGGCTCCAGTACTTCATCTTCTATCATGCAATTCGAAATCCTTTCCAGCAGCTTTTATATCTTTTTTATATCTTATGATGAGCGGATTATTTGGAATCACCTGAGTCACCTGAATCCTCTTTTTCATCCTCTATATTTGCAGCTGATACATCCTTTTTCTTTTTGAAAAGCTGCTCCAGGAATGCAAAATCATCATCCTTATAATAGAATATTGCCAGGATGAATAATAGGATGGAGGAAACGGTCAAATAGCTGTCCGCGACATTAAACAGAGGGAAATTAATCAGTTCGAAATAAATAAAATCTACAACATGTCCCAGCAGAACCCGGTCAATAAAATTGCCGATTGCCCCAGCGATGATAAAGACCACTAGAAGCTTTAATACATTATATTTTTTGCCCTGGGGGATTTTAAAATATAAAAATACAATCAGAGCCAGCACAACCGCTGTAAAAATAATCAAAAATGTCACCTTACCGCTCATAATTCCCCATACGGCTCCGGTATTTTCAGTGTATTGCAGATTCAATACCTTCGGAATGATATCGATCGGCTCCCGGTTCATCAGGCCTGTCCTGACCCAATGCTTTGTAAGCTGGTCGATTATTACCAATACAATAAATAAAAGCAGATGCTTGATACGTTGTCCCTTCATAATACCTCCAAATAATTTTTCCTATGTGTAGATCAGGATCTTAAGTTAAGCTTAGGATGGCTTCCAGCATCTCATCCTTTGAAACAGAGGGGTCAATGACTGCGTTACCAACAGCTCCAAGCAGGATAAAACGGATTTTATCAGAATCCATTTTCTTATCCGATCTGGTAACCTCATATACCTCTTCAGCAGATAATCCTAAGGCATGGAGCGGCTGTTTGAACTGTCCGAGGGTATTCAGGATATCCTGGTATTCCTGGGTAGTTATATTGCCTCGTTCCATGGACATATATGCGGCGGCAGCCATTCCGATACTCACACATTCGCCATGCAGCAATTGGAACTCCATCAGCTTTTCAACAGAATGGCCGATCGTATGTCCGAAATTCAGCAGGGCACGGTCTCCTTGTTCCTTCGGATCCTTTTCCACGACGGCACGTTTGATTTGGCAGCTGCGGTAAACCATCTCCAACAGGGTTTCATAGTCCTTTTGATGGATATTCCCGCAATGCTCCTTCAGCCAGCTATAATAGCCCTGGTCCTTAATTAGGCCATGCTTGAGGATCTCGGCCATACCGGAAAAGTATTCTCTCTCAGGCAGGGAATCCAAGGTGGCTAAATTCATATACACCAGGCTCGGCTGGTGGAAAGCACCTACCATATTCTTATAAGCTTTATAGTCAACGCCTGTCTTGCCTCCAATGCTGGAATCCACCATGGAAAGAAGCGTCGTCGGAAGCTGGATAAAACGGATCCCGCGCAGGTAAGTAGCTGCCACAAAGCCCGTAAGATCACCTACAACCCCACCGCCTAAGGCAATTAATACATCCTTACGGTCAAATCCGGCAGCAATTAACTGTTCGTAGCATTGGCTGACGGTATCCAGGTTTTTGCTTTGTTCACCGGCGGAAAAGGTATGGATCTGTATGGTCTTGGCAAGGGGAGCCAGCAGCTGGAACAGCTCGTTGGTATAATGCTTTCCCACATTACTGTCCGTAATAATCATGAATCTTCTATCAAGCAGCCCAAGTGCTTCTATTTCCGCTGGGAGCCTTTTGAAATCTGGCTCCAAAAGGATTTCATATGCCGGTTTATCTTCATAGCTTACAGAAAGTCTATTATTCATAAAAAATGCACGACCACATCATAATACAAGACGAGGTTATGCCGTCCTCCTTATCTATTTATCTTTTATAGTAAAATCTAAAATATAGGGTTTATCGAAAAACAGCTATAGCGCTACCCATATCCCTTAAATATATAATAAAACCTTTACCGAATACCTGCCCTTCTTCGTCTGGTAAGAGGTACCGGTATAAATGAACTTTCCCATACCCCGGACGGAAACCACGTCATTTTCCTTTAGGACATGGCTGTTTGATAGAATCAATTTACCGCCCACATATACTTTACCGCCTTCAATCAAGCCGCTTAGGCTGCTTCTTGAGCTGTTAAAGGCTACTGACAGGATACTGTCCAGCCGGACGGAGGATACGGTACCGGTGATTTCCCGAAAGCTTGGCTTATAATCGAATTCTGTCCGGTCAATGAGCTGGGCCTTCACCACGGTGTGCTTGATTTTATACAGCTGCTCTGCGATAAATCCACTGATTCCGGAATGGGCAAATAGATAGCCCTCGTTATCCGTAATCAGGATGTCACCGATCTTGCTGCGTTCTAAGCCGAGATTTAAGACTGCCCCTAAGAAATCACGGTGGTTTAAGCTGTCGCTGAACCTATGGTTGCTGGGAACGATCTTGATGCAGGAAATGGGATAATCAATTTCAGCCTCAGAAAGCATATCATTACCACAAAAGCAAAGTATTTTCCTCTCGGCTTCCTTAAAGCCGCCGAAAGCAAAATACTTTATCCTTGGTAATTCATTTTTAAGATTCATCCAGATATTCTGCTCATTCAGATTCAAAAAATCAGAAAAAATACAGATATTCCTTGTATGGGCCATGTTAGCCTGATCCAGGAGCCGTTTACGGAAAAGCTGCTCGTCCTTATCTAAATTCATGGCTTAAAACCTTGACTGCAGCGTCGGCGGTTCAAAATTCGACTGGATTAAATCCGAATAGTCACCGGAAATATCTACCGTATCCGGCGATACGATAAAGATACAGTTGGATATCCGATGCAGCTTGCCATTGATGGCATAAACGGAGCCTGAGATAAAATCCATCGTCCTCTGGGCCAGCTTGTCATCAAAGCCTTCCAGATTAATAACGATGGCTCTTCCGGTCAGCAGCATATCACAAATTTCCTGGGAGTCTTCAAATGTGGTCGGCTTCATGATACAAACTTCAAGACCTTTTGCAGTGGTACGGATCGGCACCACTTTGTTTGATGCGGTTCTTTCCATTCGGGTTACCACCTTTTCATTTTTGAAGTCACTTGCCTTGGATGAGGACTGGGCTGCGAAGGATTGCTTTGCCTGGGCTTCTTCATAACGGTCCGGCTTTGGCTCCTTTTTCTCGAAGCGTTTCGTCCGTTTTTCTTCCTTCTCTAACTCATCCTGTACATAATCATCATATTCTTCATCATCTTCTGTTAATTTCATGGTGCTCAGAAAATTCTTAATAAGATTTGCCATTACTCAATTCTCCTATCTCTTTTTGGGCACCCTCCAAACCTTCCTGAGTGTGCTCCTGTTGCTATCAGGCATAATCACGTTCCCCAAAAATGCCTGTCCCAATTCTAATCATCGTGGCACCTTCTTCAATTGCCACTTCAAAATCTCCTGTCATACCCATGGACAGAATATCAAAGCACTCCAAATAGTTCTCTGAACCAGCTTCTGCCCCGTTTAATAAAATGGTTCCATTACCAATATTATCAATGTTTTTTGATTTTATGTCAACATATAATTGCCGCAATTTCTTAAAATACTCCCTATTTTTCTCGGGATTTTCCACAAATGGAGCCACTGTCATAAGACCCCGGGGTCGGATATGGGACAAATGCCTCATTTCTTGAAGGAATGGCAGGACCGCCTCAGGAGCAACGCCAAACTTTGTATCCTCCCCTGCAATATTTACTTCAACCAGGATATCGCAGATAAGGTTCCTTTTTGCAGCCTCCTCTTCGATTTGTCCGGCCAGGCGGATCGAATCAACGGAGTGGACCAGCGTGGCCTTATCAATAATATACTTGACCTTATTCCTCTGTAAATGCCCGATGAGATGCCAATGGACCCCAGGAAATCCGTCATTAAGCTCCTCATATTTCTGCTTCAGCTCCTGGACCTTATTCTCCCCAAAATGACGCATCCCCAAGGAATACGCCTCCTGGAGCATTCCATTCGGCTTTGTCTTACTGACCGCAATGAGGGTAACCTCACTCCTGTCCCTTCCAGCCCTGTCACAGGCTGCTTGGATTCGCTTTTCTATGTTATCAATATTTTCCTTCATCATAATTATGTCCATGCACATCATTACAGGCATTGCCCGCTTTCAGCACAAAACACCATGAAAGTTCTGGCATGGATCTGCTTCCTCCCTCCACTTATAAATTTTACTTCTTCCCACTGCCCTATCCAGCTTATGACATCTTAACTTTTATTTAATAAATAATC
>JARKQP010000655.1 GCA_029974875.1 Mobilitalea sp. | reverse complement strand
AGCAAGGTGGCAATATCAATATTCTCTGTACTCTCGCTCGGGTTCACTCCTCTGGAAAGCCCGGTTCCACACCGTCTTCCATCCGCTGTCGCTACTGTCGTATCCTTAAACCAATCATAGGAATAGAAAGCAAATAACGACGGTTCAAAAAAACCTCTCCGGTAATTTGGCTGTCCGCCAAGGCATTCCGACAGGTCATGTATCACACGTTTCCCAAATTCGGTTGCATCCGCATCACAACAGAACTTTGGTACCTTATGCAAAAGATATTGGCGCAGGATTTCATCCTGTTCAAAATTATTGGACAGTGCTTCCTTTAACTTTTCCATAGAAACAAGCTTTTTATCGAAAACTACAGTCTTAACCGCATATAAAGAATCAATCACCGTTCCCGTACCAGTTGCCGCAAAATTATCCGTGTTATACTCTGCACCGCCCTCTGAAACATCCATCGCCTTTTCTATGCAGGACGGCATCGTTGCCGAGAAAAACAGGGATGGATTGATTGTTTTCCACCAGGAGCCAAACTCATTATACTTACGCATGAACATACGAAGCTCATTGCGGTAATTTTCCATAACAATCCGATAGAAGTCCTCAAAAGCTTCTGCTTCACATGCTGGCAGAAATGAAAAATCATCTATCGCAAACACCGGATTCCATTTTTCCGGGAACAACGAACCATTTAGCATCTGCACCAGATTCAAATAAGTGTATGCCCGGCTGTTCACTTCATTCGAAAGACAGATTTCCTGGCATCCTCCGGCCACATACAGCCTGCAGTCCTCCAGCTTTTTATTCCTCCTGAGGTTCGCTTCAATAATCACATCATCATTAAATATGGAAAGGACGTTCACTCCCATTCCTGCCAGCTCTCCCAGATGATTTAAAAATTCTTCGGGATGCCTCTGGGATACCCTGGCCTGTAATTTAGGATTTGCAAACCGGTATTTCCGGTAGCTTTCTATGATCATTTCCGTAATATCATTGTACACGATCCTTCCGTCCGCATCACATCCACCGATAATAATATCTGCATTGGTTCCACCCGGCAGATCCGCCTCCAAATCCCATCTTGCATCCGTCATGGACACAAAACAGTCCAGCAGCTCCTGTGCTTCCTCCCGGGTCAGAATTCCTGCTTCTATATCCCGCCGGTAGTAAGGTTCTAAAATACGGTCCAGATGTGCAATGACAGCAAATCCTAATCCATCCAGCGCATTGCACATTTCCCTTGTAAACCAGATTGCGCACAATGCTTCGTAGAAGGTCTGTGCCGGGCTGGCTGGAATGCGCTGGGCCGTATCTGCAATCCGTTCCAGTACGTGACGGTGCATCATATCCGTTTCTGTCTGCAGCATTTCTTTTGCCTTCTCGGAAAATCTCCCTGCTATCGTCATAAGGCTGTCCAGTACATCCATCATACACGCCAGAAAATCTTTCTGGTGTACATCTAATTCGCTATCCTTCATTCTCTTCTCTGCATTTTCCCGGATTCCTTTTAGACCATGCCTAACCACAGTTTCGCAATTCGCATAGTGATGCGCCGCATCCATAAACTGCGGACCGTTCATCACGCCTTTGCTTCCGTAATAGTCGCTCCACTTCCCATATTCCAATACAAAATCCGGATATTGTTTCATCAGCCAGCAGCCGATTCCCGGCTGGGGAGGGAAGGATGCAGTGACACTGTTTTGTTCTCTGCCAGTATCTATTTCCGCATAAAATGGGCTGGACGGAAATATAATTACATCCGCATACTGCGCAGCAACCCGGTAAATCCATGTTTTTTTCTGAAAAGATGACGCATCCGGGTATTTTATGAGTTGCTCGTCAAGCAGCTTCTCCATTTTCGAAACATCACTTGGATACTTTGAATATACCGCCTTTGCTTCTTTAAAATATTGTTCCTTGTCAAATCGATATGACATCATTTTCGGTCCCTCCTATCCGGATCCTTATAATATCTGCCGCTGTCATCAATTTTTGGTTGAAGCTTCCCTCGACATCCTATGGCTGTCTGATTCTGCTTCCCATTTTTTTCACCCTTCCTTACACTTCACATTCCATATCTGAAAAGTATAATACCACTTTCAAAGCGATGCGATCCTTTATTGCCTGAAAGCCTTTCCCATATTCAGCAATTGGAAGACGGTGCGTGATAAATGCAGCTGTATTAATCTTGTTATCCATAATTGCCTGAACCACCGGTTCATGTGCCTCGGCTTCTGCTTCCGGAATAGGCCACTGGACATAATGGATTGAAAAATTACGCAGTTCTGGAATCTTTACCTGTAATTTCTCATCATTTTTCAATCCGTAGACTGCATTAACTCCATCATCACATACATAATCCATACACTCATTAATCGTCGCATTACAGCCAATCGTATCCACACAGATCTCTGCCTTTCTCGCCAGCTCTTTCTTTGCCTGCAAGACAGATTCTTCCTTTTTATTCCAATAGACCTCCGTCGCTCCTAACTCTTTGGCAACCTCCAGCTTTTCCTTATGATTTCCTATCAGATAAACCTCTTCTACCCCCTGCAGCTTTCCGCAAACCAAAAATGCCAAGGCCACAGGTCCATCACCGATGATCACCATCCGTTTTGCATTTGCCGCTCCGATTCTGGTAATTGCGCTGTAGGTTTCTTTCAATGTGATAAGAAGGGCGGCATCCTCCGGCTTCATATCTCCCGGGCACACCTGCTGGGTAATGCCCAGTGAAGCATCCGCCACATCTGCATGATCTCTTTTGATTGCTTCATAATCTTTTACAATCCCATACTCAGCAAAGCCGCCCCATGCGCTTGCATATTTCCCATTATTATGCTGCCCTGCCCGGACAACCTGATCTCCAACCTGATAAGAGGTCACCTTCGATCCCACTTTAACGACACGCCCTGCGTCTTCATGTCCAAGCACTGCCGGATATCGTTCCACTTCATGTATATCGCCATGGATGACTCCCAGATCCGTACCATTGCAAATCATGCAGCATTCTATTTTTACAAGAGCCTCATAATCTCCTATCTCCGGCATCGGGATATCATCTTTTAAACAAACCTCTTTATTTTCAGTTACAACTAAGCCTTTCATGCAAATCTACCTCCATCATTTTATTCCCGTTGCTGCCACAGACTGCATAAAATATTTTTGGAAAACAAAAAATAAAATCAATACCGGAATCATTCCTATCACGATCACGCCCATAATCAAATTCCACGTGGGCTGCTTTACGACCGAAGCTCCGCATATTGAGCTGATTCCCAGCGTAACTGTCCATTTACGTTCACTCTGTACAACTAACAACATCCATATTAAGTTATTCCACGCTGAAATAAAGGTATAAGTTCCTAACGTGGTCATGCTTCCTTTTGTGAGGGGCATCAATATCCTGCTAAATATTTGAAAATGTGTGGCCCCATCAATTTTTGCCGCTTCATCCAATTGCTTCGGAATCCCCATATAAAACTGCCTCATCAGGAAAGTACCAAAGGGTATGGCCCACGCCACCTGTGGAAGAATCATACCTGAATAGGTATTCAAAAGGTTCAGCTGCCTGCATAGCAGATAAGACGGAATCAGCCGTACCGTGATTGGTATCATCATGGTGGACAGATACAGAATAAACACCAAATTCTTCCCTTTAAACTCCAGCCGTGTAAATACATAGGCTGCCAAGCTGCACAGAAAAATTGTCAAAGCCGTTACCGCAATTGCGACGACAAAGGAGTTCATGAAGGCCTTAGGGAAGTCCAGAAGCTTCCACGCTTTAGCAAGGTTCCCCCATTGCAGCTGTTCCGGTAAAATCCTTCCCACGCTTGTCGCCAAATCCGCATCCGACTTTAGAGCTGTAGCTAATATATACAAGAATGGAAAGAAAATCACAAATACTAATACGGCAATGGCCAGCCAGCATATGATCTGCCCCATCGCTCCATTTTTTCTTGATTTTGCTATTGCTTGTTCCATAATTTTCCTCCCACTATTAGTCCTTCTCGCTTGTCAGTTTAAGCTGTAGAACCGAAATAATAATTGACAACAGGAAAATAAATACCGCCATTGTACAGGAGTATCCCATCTTCAAGGAAGAAAATGCGGTCTTATACAAGGTAAGTCCTGTAAGGTATGTGCTGGTACCCGGCCCTCCGTTTGTCATGGTATAAACAAGGTCAAATTCCTGGAAGGTTCCAATCACACACATCAGGATAATATAAGTCAATACCGGCTTTAGCTGCGGAAGCGTGATTGCGGTAAATTTATTCCACGCATTCGCCCCGTCCAAATCTGCCGCCTCGTAAAACTCCGTTGATATTTCCAACCTGCCGGCTACGACCATAACCATGTAGTATCCTGCCCAGCGCCAGATCGTAACAACCGCCATTGATAGAAGTGCGGTTTTCCCATCCGTCAGCCAGCCGACGGATGGGAGCCCTATCACATTCAGGAATTTATTAATAACTCCATAATTTGTTCCCATCAAATATCTCCATGCAACACCTGTTGCCACAAGTGACAATGCACATGGCAGGAAGAATGCCCCCCTGACCAGTTTTGAAATACTCTTATTTCTTTTATTTGCAAATAAAACTAGCTCCGACATAAGAATTGCAAAAATTACAATTGGCGGTACATTCATAAGTATATAGACAACCGTATTGCGCACGCTTGACCACCAAAGCTTATCATGCACCAAATTAATACTATTCTCGATTCCGGTAAAGACCTTCCCTTTCAATGGATTCCAATCATAGAAAGACATTCTTATAGAATCAAGCATTGGCCAGAACACAAATAACGTTAGAAGAATCAATGACGGTAATAGAAAAAGCAATGCGATTCCAATATCACTTTTCTTCTTTATTTGACATCCTTTATTTTTTTCCAAACTACTGCCTCCTTATATCGTCAGATGTAATATTCCTCATCTATTCTGCAAGATATCCATTCAGCTGTTCAACCATAGCGTCTAACGTTCCCTGAATATCTCCATTATTATGCCATATTTGATCAAAATGCTGTCCTATAACCGTCTGCTGGTCTGCAAAAGTATTTGTAAGATCTACATATCCTGCGTACTCCAGCCCTGTATTAAATAATTTCATATCATGCTTTTCATCAAACATCGCCACGGAAAGGTCAGCCTGTGAACGCCTTACTGCAATCTGCGGCGATGTGTTGCCTTCCAGATACATCGCAAGTCCTTTTTCACTGGTGAGATATTTTACGAATTTCAACGCCGCATCATAATTCTTACTAGTATTAGAAATGCCAATTCCATTTAGGAACAGTACTTCTGACTGTTTTCCATCATTTCCTCTCGGTGCATTCATAACCTTCCAATT
>JARKQP010000652.1 GCA_029974875.1 Mobilitalea sp. | reverse complement strand
GAATGTAGAATCGTATTTCTGCATCCACTTGATGTATGTCTGGAATCCACCAACCATATTGGCGTTGGCGTAAGCAATAGCATTATAGGCCGCAGGAATGTTTTCCATGTCCATTCCCATGGCAACCATGGAATTACTGAATTTGACAACTTCCTCTGATCCTACACCCGCGCCCACGGCTATAGTGTTAAATGCTTTTGCACCGGTGTTCTGCGCTTCTATCGAAGTAACCCCAATCTGACGCAGGGTTCGGATATATAACAGCGCGTCTTGAACTGGGAATTTAACATTAGTAAGATTAGCAACCATGCTCCGGAGCTGGTCCTCTGGAAACTTAACACTCGCCATCTTCTCAAATGTCGCGTTAGTGTTATTCGCCTCCCTGGCGGATGCCTCAAGTCCCGCGGTCATGCCTCCAATTCCCAGTGTCATGGCTAGCATGCTGTTGGTGGACATGTCTTCAGCGTTTTGAGCTGCGGTTCCTATTTGCTCTGTTTTCTCTGCTGCATCATCCGCTGATTTTGCAGCTTGATCCAAATTATCTTTTAAACTATCCGCTGATTTGGAAGCATTATCAAGTGATTGACCAGATACACTTTCAACCGCTGCCCCGGTCTGGTCTGCTGCCAAGGCTGCTTCATCAAGACCACTTCCCAGGGCTGATGCACTGCTTGCAGCCTGGTTTATTGCCTGATCACTTATGCTTTCAGTGGCAGCTCCGGTCTGGTCTGCTGCCATGGCCGCCTCATCAAATGATCCACCCAGGGCAGTGGCACTGCTCGCGGCTTGGTTAATAGCTTGATCACTTATACTATCCGCGGCTGCTCCTGCCTGGTCTGCAGATGCTGCGGCCTGTTCAAGACTACCGGATGCCACTTCAGCTGATGCTGCGGCTTCATCAAGACTTGCTCCGCTGACGTTGTCCATGGCAGCCCCGGTTTGCTCGGCTGCTGAGGCGGCGTTTTCCAGTCCTGCGCTGGATTGTTCCGCTGCAGATTCGACCCCACTAAAGGCACTCTCTGCATTGCTCCGAATGCTTTCTAATGCCTGTGATGCGTTATCGATCAGGTTAACAATTATCTCGGTCATGGACATGGTGTATGCTCCGCTTAAAGTTCGAATTAAAAAGAGTAAAATTTTAATAATAGGATAATGAGAATAAACGTGGAGGTGCTTATGTTATGTCTAAATTCACAAACACCGTGATAATATTTACAGTCCTCGGACTGATAGCTGGTTTAATAATAGATGCAGGATCTCTTTTCGGAATACTTATCGGGTTATTTGGTGGAATAGCTTTAGGTGTGATTATTGGGCTCTTAATAAGTTTAAAATAAAAAAAATATAAAAAAAATAAATTCTAATTTTTTTTTAACTGTTTTTGAATAGTTTCATACCTTTATGTGGTTTGAATCCGTCCGCTACTATTTCATCTGGATTTTTCGGTACTGC